>JAEUWB010000001.1 GCA_016786595.1 bacterium
TCCACGAGGAATTGAAGTTAGAAATGCAAATGACACAATCGACAGCACCGCAACAAATTTACTTGGTGCCTGCACAGGGTCAGTTTCACAAATTGGAAATTATGCTGTGAACAGTATCACAAACTATGCCAATGCATTTTATAATAATCGCGAGGACAAATACATTAAGATGCTAGAAGTTGACATGCGCTCCCTACTTGATTGCTTACATAATTCAAACTGGCTCACACAGGGCAAAGCACTCAATGACGATACTGAGGGTGGAATTGTTTTCTTTTTTACAGTTAAAGGTCCCGATGCAAGTAACACGGCAAATAAATATGGAGTCAGAATCTGGAATGCGCAAAATTTACAGGCAACTGTAGGCGGCGCACCCTTAGTCAAAGGTATGAGCATCGTGAGCGATCAAGCCGTATATCTACGTGGACATTATAACTCAACAAATAAAATTCCTGCCGCAGTAATGGCCGATTCAATCAATATTCTTTCAGGAAATTTAAATGACGACGCAACAGATGAAAGTAATTTAACAAACCGTACAGCGACTGACACAACAGTAAATGCCGCGTTTTTATCGGGGACTGACTCCACAGGTAATACCGAAGGCACGGGTGGTTGGAATGGCGCATATAATGGAGGAGTTGAAAATTTTCCACGCTTTCATGAAAACTGGAGTAACCGCACCTTCACCTATAAAGGATCAATTGTCAGCCTCAACAAGGCGCGACATGTTAATGGCGCTTGGCAGATTAATGGGCGCTTTTATAACGCACCGACTCGTGTCTGGTCATTTGATACAGATTTTAATGATGCGGCCAAACTCCCTCCACTCTCTCCACGCTTTGTTTATCTCAAGCAGGAGCTTTTTGTCAGAGATTTTGAGCAATAATTAGATTATTCAAAATTCAGTTAATTTGCAAATTGCAATTTCAGAATTGTTTTTTCAACTTCTACAATTTCAGCATTTGAAATAAAAAACAAAAACTGTAAGTGTCGTAAATCAACTAAAAAAGATTCGAAGAAATCATGCCTGATAGATCCTTTAATAAAAACGGGCAAATTAACCGCAAAATCTAAAACTGTTGTCCCACATAGAGAGCAAGCGCAGCATATAAACTCAAACGCAAGAGGATAAAAACAATAGTACCAACATATCAATTAGTTATCTGGGCAAAATATTATCGATCACATTAACAACTTATAACACATAAGTAAGTTTAAGACTGAACAAATCAGTCTCCAGTGTTTTGTTGGGTTTTACAGATGAAACTTCTAAATTTGCATCAACTACTCTATCTGCGAGTTATCTGCTTAGCGTTTTTTTTATTAATGATTACAAAGACTCCTGCTCAAGCTCAAGACAACAGCGTAACCGTCGAAGAGTGCGAAGATGCACTACGCCTTGGTGAGGCTGCTAATCCTGATTTGAGGCTCAAGCAGCTCAATTGCGAGTGGACAGACAAACGGACGCAAAGATATCAGGGTCCAGGTAGATTAGTCGTTGCCTGGGAAACGCCAGAAATTGTCGTGCCCGCCGATATCTATGGGAGCCCGATAACATATAACGGACAGTTAGGCCAAATGTTTGATGCACTTCGTGGTCACCCTAATGGACAGTATTTTTTCACAAATTTCTTACTGCAACCAAACTCGGGTCACTGTCGTTACGATCGACAACAAGACCCGGACCACTGGACAAATCTTGTCGATTGGCGTTGCCCAGAATCTGAATATCACGTTATCAGCCGAGATCAGCGTGGCACACCAACTTCTTATCGAGTGATTATCCGCCAAGTGACGGTATTCTCAACTGCTCGTCCAGGATGTGCGCGTAAGCTTGCATTACGTTATACGATCGAAGAATGTGCCGCTGATGCCATCGCCAAAAACGACACTGGCATCGATTACCCAGCTGAATGTTTAATGCCAGGTAGTGATTCAAACCGCTGCGCAAATCTATTACTACACAAAGCTAAAAGTCGAGCTTGTGAGTTAAATGAAACCTCAGATGGTCGCATTACTTGTCGTATCTATCGAAACATGTGTAGCCGCGGAGGTGGACGTCCTAAGTCTTGTAGCAATGAAATGCAGGCCTTGATCAATAATGCGCAAATTCTTGAAAACAGAGTTAAGGCACAATTTGATTCTTGCTTAACAAGAAAATCAACTGCGGATCCAAGGCTACGTGCAGATTTAGCACGCTATAATTACACAACCATCGCACATGACGTAGTAAAGAATCGTCAACTAATGCCTTGGGACTATGCGGGTGTTTTTCATAGACTCCTAAAAAAGCATACCAGATTTACTAAATGTAATTCAGGCACGATCAAGAAGGCTTGGGGAATATCAAATTATTGTGGAGGACCTGCCAGAGTTGTAATTGCAAACTATGGTCGTGCTCGCATGGGCGCAGGCCATGTTTGGGGATTTCACTGCAATTGCAATCCAGGGGCAAGATTTGATCCGAATAAAGTAGATTGCAAAGTTTTCCAAGGCAGTCTTGATAATTACAACATGACAGAAAAAAATCGGAAGTTGAGCTGGATCTTAAAGCAAAAGAAAAAACATAATGGCGTATGCTTAATACCTCGAGGAGAATTTAAAAGTCCCTTCGATGGTGATGCCTGCTTTCAGTAATTTTAGAATCAGCAACAGGTCAATCGACTACTTACTCACTTCGGCAATGTAAGCGTCGTATTTCGCACGATCCATTAGGCCTTCAAGCTCAGCATTGCTATCTATGGCGATCTTCACCAGCCAGCCATCAGTCTCAGCAGATTGGTTAATCAGTTCGGGCCTATCTGCAAGCGCTGTGTTGACTTCAGTAATAGTTCCGCTAGCTGGAGCATAAATATCACTGACTGCTTTAACCGATTCAACGTTAGCAAACGATTTACCTTTAGTGACTTTAGTGCCTACGCTTGGGAGATCAATAAAGACGACATCGCCAAGTTCTTTCTGCGCGTAATCTGTAATTCCGATAAAGCCTTGAGCTCCATCAACTTTAATCCATTCATGATCTTGAGTGAATTTTTGCATAACTATCTCCTACTCGTAAAACTTAGTTTTGTGGTCGCTTATAGAACGGCGTTTTCACAATTTTAATCTTTAATTGCTTACCTCGTACCAATGCTGAAAGTTCATTACCTAGGGTCGCTTCATCAGTTCGAATGATTGCTAGACCAATAGCTTTGTTGATTGTTGGAGTTTTTGTTCCACTTGTTGTGGTTCCAACTTCAACACCTTGCTTGTTATAGACAAGTGCGGCTTCGCGCACAATCCCTGGGTCGAGGACTTCAAAACCAACGAGTTTATGTTTTAAACCCTTTTCTTTGTATGGAAGCAATCGTTGCCGGCCAATAAAATCGCCCTTATCAAATTTCGTTACCCACCCTAGGCCCGACTCTAACGCTGGAATATTATCGGTGAGTTCATGACCATGCAGCGGAAAGCACGCTTCCAAACGCAGGGAGTTTCTTGCCCCTAGTCCTGCAGGCTTAATTCCAAATTCGGCACCATTTTCAAGTAAGCCGAACCAGAATTTCTCTGCATCTTTAGGATCAAGAAAAACTTCTACCCCATCCTCGCCAGTGTATCCCGTGCGGGCGACAATCATTGGGCTCGTGCAGTATCCAGCACGGTTAAATTCGAAAAAGCTAAAGCTTGGAAATTTCTCAAGCGCTAAATCTGCATGCGGAATTTCCAAAGTTCGGGCCAGGACTTCAGCCCACTTTGGCCCTTGAATTGCAATTTGCGCAAAGCGCTCAGAAACATTTTCTAACTTAACGTAACCACGTAATTTTTCCTTCAGCCAATGAAAATCCTTACTCGTATTCGAAGCATTCACACACAAAAGATAACGTTCGTGAGCAAGCATGTAGATAATTAAATCATCGACGACACCACCGCGGTCATTAGGGAAATAGGTATACTGCGCCTTGCCGGGCGCAAGCTTGGAAACATCATTTCCCGTAACCCAATTCAAATACGATTGTGACCCAGGGCCTGAAACAATAAATTCTCCCATGTGACTGACATCAAAGAGCGCCACAGTATTTCGCGTAGCAAGATGCTCTTCAATAATTCCCGAGTACTGCACGGGCATTGTCCAGCCACCGAAGGGGACAAATCTTGCGCCTAGGGATTTATGCGCTTCGAATAAGGGAGTTTTTTTAGTTGAATCTGTCGTTGCTTCCACTACTCTTCTACTCCTCGATAATTAACTTTACTTACCCGCTTCGCGCTGTTCGTGCGCGTCCACAGTATTTGCTAATAAACATGCAATTGTCATTGGACCGACTCCACCTGGAACTGGAGTAATCGCGCCTGCAATTTGCGAGACGCTATCGAAATCTACATCGCCACAAAGCCTACCTGAATCAAGCCGATTAATACCAACATCAATCACAATCGCGCCAGGTTTAACCATTTCTGCTGTAATCAAATTCGGTCTTCCTGCTGCGGCAATAAGAATGTCAGCAGCTTTTGTATACGCAGTAAGATTTTTCGTCTGCGAGTGGCAAATTGTCACTGTTACCTGCTTTTCCAGTAAAAGTAGGTACATCGGTTTGCCGACTAGAATCGATCGACCAATAACAGTCGCCGACAAACCTGCAAGTTCCCGTGGTTGCTTGAGCAAGTCACGTCCAGCTTGAATTAAATCGATCACTCCTTGCGGCGTGCACGGACGCGGTCCTGGTGCCCCGCGTAGCAGCAAGCCTTGATTATAAGGGTGTAGGCCGTCTACGTCTTTACGCGGGTCAATCGCGCACAAGCAAGTAAATTCATCAACCTGCTTAGGGAGTGGAAGTTGCAACAAGATTCCATCAACAGTCGGGTCAGCAGAAAGCTTTTGTAGTGTTGCCACAACCGATTGCGTGTCAGCGTTTGCGGCGATCTTCAAGTCCATGACTTTTAGGCCGATTTCGTGTGCGGCTTTGGATTTCGCGCTAACATAAACTTGGGAGGCAGGATTATCGCCAACAAGTACAACTGCCAAAGTAGCGGGAGCTGAAAACGTTGCAACACGTTCGCTCAGTGATTTCTTGAGTTCTGCAGCTACTCTTTTTCCATCTATGATTAATGCGGGCACTTAAATTTCACCTGATAAACAATCTAAATAGAGACCTGTGATATATACTTGGATTTAAAAAAACGCCATCACCGGCTTTTCTTTAGAAATATCCTAGACATTTTGTTGTTTTTTTTGCGATACTAAATGAATTATAATTTGGAGTTGAATCATGATTATTGGCATTCCCCGCGAAAGAAAAACTGACGAACGCCGCGTTGCACTAACCCCTGATGGCGCGCTTGAGCTCACACGTATGGGTCACTCGGTGATTATTGAGCAAGGTGCCGGTGTGCTCAGCGGGTTTACTGATGCTGCCTACACAGATTCGAATACTGAAGTTGTGCCATCGCTTGAGGAAGTTTGGTCGCGCTGCGATTTGCTTGTCAAAGTCAAGGAACCTGCGCCTGAAGAAGTCCAATATTTCCGCCGCGGTCTATCTGTATTTTCTTTTCTACATCTTGCTGTTGCTCCTGAGCTTACGCGCTCGATGGTTGAGTCTGGAGTAACTGGACTTGATTACGATCTAGTTATGCTTGATAACGGTCGTTTACCGATCTTAGAACCAATGAGCGTAATTGCTGGACAGCTTTCGATTCAATGTGGTGCTTATGCGCTGCAAGCTGGAACAGGGGGACGTGGAATTCTTTTAGGTGGCGCAATTGGTGTACGTCCTGGGCGAGTTGTTGTGATTGGCGCTGGCGCAGCTGGAAGTAACGCTGCCCGAGTAGCGCTCGGCATGGGCGCAGAAGTTACGATTATTGATATTAATGAGGCTAAATTAACGCCATTTTTCGATAGTCCACGTAAGGTGCGGACAATTTACTCGACTCCACTTTCAGTTGAGCGTGAAATCAAGGAGGCAGATATTGTGGTAGGTGCGGTGCTTTTACCGGGTGCACTTGCGCCAAAGCTGATTACTCGTCAGATGATTTCCTCAATGCAGAAAGGTGCGGCAATTGTTGATATTTGCATTGACCAAGGTGGTATTGCTGAAACTAGTAAGCCGACAACAATTACTCATCCGACATACATCGAAAACGGCGTTGTACATTATTGCGTGACAAATATGCCGGCGCTTGTCCCTAGAACTTCGACGATTGCACTGACCAATGCGACCTTGCCGTGGATTAAAATGATTGCTGAGAAGGGTGTGCAAGGTGCGTTGAGCACTTCTAAGCCACTACGTCGGGGGCTGACGAGCTATCAAGGTAAGCTGACAAATGGGCCAATTGCTGAAGCGGTGGGTATGAAGTTTACTCCGGCCGAAGAGATTGCGTTGTAGAGGGCAGTATGCATTTCTGCTTAGGCTTAAAAAATTGAGTATTACTGCTCTTAGAGCTTAGGCTTGAACTTATACTTCTCCTGCCCCTCCCTGAATACAAGTTATTCCGTCCTGAATAGAGTCCTCATCTAATTAGAAAAGGGAAGGATAAGGGTAAGCTTAAGTTCAAGTGCAAGCATACGCTTAAAGAATTAACGTCGCCCACACCCGTGAAGCGGGTTCGTTTTCTTTGCCCATAGATTTCTTTTCCGTACAGTAATGAAATGATTTGTGCGCTTTCAGCACAAGGATCAAAAAAAGCAAAAAGAAAGCCTACCGCTTTCTTTTTGCTTACATGA
Source organism: bacterium (assembly GCA_016786595.1). Classification (NCBI taxonomy): domain Bacteria; species bacterium. The sequence goes on from JAEUWB010000001.1 coordinate 6,698, forward strand.
CCTAGTCCTTTCATGGACTAGGTCTAATTAACACTTCTTTCTCGCGCCCTGTGACTGGTCGTCCTCTCGGACGACATACAAAATTACAAAAAGAAAGCCTGCCGCTTTCTTTTTGCTTACTTTTTCTTTCTCGCGAAAGAAAAAGTAAGCTAAGCGACTTTTTGGACTTGGCGCGGTTTACAGATTACTGGGGTATTGATCAGTAGGGCTGTAGAGTTATTTTCGCGTTGCCATTCGATTTCGACATTTTTGCGTTCGAGTACGAAGTATTTAGAGATTACGTCGAGTAGGTCTTTTTTGAAGAAGTCCATGTCTTGTGGGCTCAGGCCGCTGCGATCTTGAACGAGAACCATTTGCAAGCGGTTTTTTGCGGTAGTTTTGCTATTGCTATTCGCTTTTGAGAAAAACATTTCGGCAAGTCTGTTAAACATCTTTTTCTTGCTCCTTTTCTTATGCTGCTCGTAATTTTTTAGTTAATTTAGCAAAAAGGCTGACGCCGAGGTCGAGTTCTTCGGGTGGGATTTGAGCGCCGGTGAGACGTTCAGCGACGCGAGTGAAGGACTGTCCGGCTGCTGAGCGTGGGTTATAGACCACAGGGTCTCCGGTATTGGCGGAGACGACGATGTCGTTATCGCGGAAGACTAGGCCGATTTGTTCTACTCCCAGGATATCGACGACGTCTTGTGGGCTAAGCATATCACCGCGGCGGACCATATCGCGGTCGACACGATTAATGATTAATGAAGTTTCTAAGCCGCGGGCTGCAAGAAGTCCGATTACGCGGTCAGCGTCGCGGATGGCAGCAACTTCGGGCGTAGTTACGACGATCGCTTCATCGGCGCCAGCGCAGGCATTTTTAAAACCGTTTTCGATGCCAGCTGGTGAGTCAATTAAGATGTAGTGAAATTCTTGTTTTAAGCTAGCGACGACTTGCGCCATATCTTTTTCGGAGATCACGTCTTTATCGTCGGTTTGCGAGGCGGGAAGCAAATAAAGATTGTTTGATTTTTTAGATTTGATTACAGCTTGTTGAGCCTTGCAGACACCTTTAGCAACATCGACGAGATTGAAAACAATGCGATTTTCAAGTCCCATGATCACGTCGAGGTTTCTAAGTCCGATATCAGCGTCAATGACGAGCACGCGTTTACCTTTGAGGGCCAGTGCTGCGCCAAGATTAGCGGTAGTGGTAGTTTTACCGACTCCACCTTTCCCCGATGTAATTACAATTGCTTTACCTGTCATACGTCACAACTCCTAGTAAATTTGATTAACGTTTTTTGCGTGATAAACTTCGTGGATTATAAGTTTCAACAATGATGTGGCGGTCTTCGATGCGAGCTACTTCAGCCTTACCTCCATGTTCTCCGTTACCGCGAGAGATGACTGAGCCGATGCGTAGTTGCATTGGCTGCATTGAGAGGGCAACGATTAGTGCTTCGCGATTTTCATCATCATAGGCAGCGGCATGAGCCGTTCCGCGTAAGCTTCCAAAGACGATAATGTCGCCGCCGGCGATGAGATCTGCTCCGGGGTTAACGTCACCGATCACCACGAGGCTATGTGGGGTTTCGAGGCGTTGGCCAGAGCGCAATGTTCCGAAAAACAGTCGGGCGTTGCCTTCCATGTCGAGCAGCGGTTCTTCGCCGAGTAATTCATTGATACGCTTGAGCTGATTGCGGTCAAAATCTGACTCGACTAAGTCTGAAGCTAAGCGCGAAGTTGACTTTGATTGAGGGCCATTTTGTTGGGTATTTAGCTGCAATTCGCCTTGCTTTGGTAGATTAAAAAAGGCGGCGAGGCTTGTGCTTTTTTCGTGATCAACTTTTTTTAATTCGCCAGATAGAGTGCTACTGTTAGCAGTTACCTCGCTAGTATCAGTTTTAGTTGAGTTGGTATTACTTCCTGGATAGACAGAAAATTCTTGTTTTTGTTTGGAGCGGTTTTTGTTGCGGCGACTGATAATCTCGATTGAGAAATTTTCTTTTAGGAAACATTCGAGCTGGCTACTTTGTTCTTTTGTAGGAAGTCTGTCGAGCCATTCGATGGAAACGTGTCCACCTTCGAGAAACTTACGGCGGTCGCCCAAAAACTGTGTGAGCTCTTTAAGAATTACCGACCAATCTTGTCGGCCATCAATGCGCAGCACCAAACCTTCCTCTGTTCCACGTGCGGAGACGATCCGTGATGGATTTGTTGCATCGTCTGCGGGAAAAAGAATGCGATCGCGCTTACCTGCCTCGATGCTTGTTTCAGAGGTATCATCAAACATAACTGCTTCCAAACTTGTATTTAACTAACAATCACTAGCTACTAGGATAGACTTTATTTAAGTAACTTATACTTATATCAGTCCTAGTACAAGTCCGTCAATTATTACTTAATATTAATTAAAGTTACTGTAAGTCGACAATTCTCTACTCACGTTATACTAAATACTTAAACCCAGTACAAGTATTGGTAAAAATATTTTTCCCTAACAAATAGTTAAGTTTTGGAGATTTTGTGGTTAGAGTTCGTTTTGCTCCTAGTCCGACCGGTTACCTTCACCTTGGTGGAGCGCGTACGGCGCTTTTTAATTATCTCTTCGCTAAGAGTCATGGCGGCAAACATATTTTGCGCATTGAAGATACTGACCGTGAGCGTTCAACTCCGGAAGCTGTTGAAGCAATCATGCAGGGCATGGCCTGGTTGAATATTAAGTATGATGAAGGCCCCTTTTTTCAATCAGAGCGAAACAGTATTTATCAAGATTACGCGCGTAAACTTTTAGAGCTTGGTGTTGCTTATCGTTGCACCTGCACAGCTCAGCGACTTGATCAAGTCCGACAAGAGCAAACTGCGCGGTCTGAAAAGCCGCAGTATGACAAATTACACCGTCCAAAAGATCCAACTCCGCAACCGACAGAGCTACCAAGTGGTCAAGACGCTGAACCGTTTGTGATTCGTTTGCGCGTGCCTGATGTTGGCGAAGCTGTATTTAATGATTTAATCATTGGCGAGATTCGCACTGCGTATAAAGAAATTGATGATTTTATTATCATTCGCAGTGATGGCTCGCCGACCTACAATTTCACGGTTGTTGTTGATGATATTGAGATGCAAATTACGCATGTAATTCGCGGCATGGACCACATTTCTAACACTCCAAAACAAATGGTAATTTATCAAGCTTTTGGCGTGAAAATCCCAGATTTTGCCCATGTGCCGATGATTTTGGGGCCAGACAAGCAAAAGCTTTCTAAGCGTCACGGGGCGACTTCGGTAATTGAATATAAGAAAGACGGCTATCTTGCCGATGCCTTTGTGAATTACCTCGCCCGCTTAGGTTGGAGCCACGGCGACCAAGAGGTTTTTACGCGTGCGGAGCTGGAAAAATATTTCTCGCTAGATCACGTTGGAAAAAGTCCTGCAGTATTTGATCAGGTAAAATTACTTTGGGTTAATAGTGAGCACATTAAGAAGCTTGAACTGAGTCAATTAGTGAGTGAGTTAGTTGATTTTCTTCCAGAGCGTGGGCTGCGTAAACCCAATCAAGCTGAACTTCCAGCCTTTAGTGCATTAGTTGCAACACTCAGGGAGCGTGCCAAGTCCTTAATTGAGATGGCCGACCAATGTAAATTTTTTCTTGAAGACCAAGTTATTTATGACGAGCAGGCAGTTAAGAAGCATTTAACGCCTGAGGCAAAATCTTTACTCCAAGAGATCCAGGTGATTCTCACAAATCTTAAAGATTTTGATGACAAGACAATTGAAACCGCTTGTAAGGCCTTAGTCGAGCAAAAAGGCTTAAAGCTTGTACAAATTGCTCAGCCGCTACGCGTCGCCTTGACTGGCACAGCAGTTAGTCCTCCGATTTTTACGGTGATGAGTGTTTTAGAAAAGGAGCGGACGATCTCGCGGATTAAGTCTTGCGCGATTTAAAGCTTAGAGAGGAAAATTTAGAAAAGCGAATTCTGTTTCAACCTTGATACAAAATCTAGAGGGTGCTGAGTAGGCCGGCTTTGGAGAAGACTCCTCAGCCGGCTCACCAAGCAGATCTTGCAAGTTACGATGCCCGACGCTCTTCAGCATACTGCATCAGGCGTCGATAGTCTTCGCCCCATGCCGTGTTGTCGGGAGAGCGTAGCGCATCTGGCGTCACAACCTTAACCCAACCGACGACAGTTCCAGCTAGAAGGGTCATCCCTGGAACCCCTGCGATCGTCATCAGCTCAAGACCAGCGCTAATCAAGCCAGTTGCTAAGTTATGACGAAAGTCGCCTAACCTTTCGTCGACTTCAGGCCGCCGGAAGATTTCGACAAACGCATCAAACTCTAAACTAAGCCGCCGGATCAAATCTTCGTCACGCAATTTGATTGCAACGAAAAAGAGTTCCGTTCGGGCCTTCGCGTCCCTGGCAGTTGGTCCACTTTCGGAGATCTCCGTATTGACAAATTCGAGAAAAACTTCGCGTGCACTCGTGAAGTCCTCGAGTCGGCTATACGTGACGCCACGCTCGAAGGCCAGGCTCAAAAGCTGTTCGCTAAGCTGCATCCCATGAAGCAATTTTGCCACTTCCTGTTTAGTCACTGAGGCAGTTGTTACAAGGTCAATCCAGCTTTGATAGTCGTTTGCAGTTCCTCTTAGCCAACTCTCGTAGACTGTTAGCAAATGTAGCGCATAGCGATGCCAAGCGTCGAAATGACTGGCCTGATCAGTTATCTGAAAAGGCATGGAATAGGTAACTTGAAAAGTCCGATCCGGATGAAGTTCTTCAAGTGGCAATTCACCCAGCTCTTTCCAACGTTGACCGATAATCCTACATAGCTGCACTTTATAGGAAAAGGCGACAAGACGATCTGGCGTCCAATCGTTTCGGCGCGTAAATTCGGCGTTGATCAACTCTAGATTTCTCCAGATGTCGATCATAAGCTCACGAAACGTGAGTGATTTGTCGTTTCCGATCCTGAACACTTGCTCGCGCGCTGCACAAGCAAGTTCGGTCGTAGTCATGCCAGTCAATAATTCAACTGTTAGTTGCATTCTTTACCTCTACAAACACAATGGTTAAACCATTTCCGAGATTACTTATGCGTGGGAAGAAATCTAGGAAACAGTTCAACAACGCATCAGGAGGGCATCTGAGTTTGAAGGGAATGCGTTAAAAACCTAATAACAATAATTCGCTTTTCTAAAAGAATTCTAGAAAATAACGCCTCTACCCTAAGTCATTGGATTTTAAAGCCTGACTTAATAGCGCAATTAGAGTCATAAATAAACCTCGTGAATTTCCCCAAGGGTAGGTTATTATGCTAGTTTAGCAATAATATTACCGATTAAATCACGGGGACTTATGCTTTCAAAAGAAATGTGTACTCTATTAAACAAACAAATTGAGACCGAGGGGCAAGCTTCTCAAGTCTATTTAGCGATGGCTTCGTGGGCCGAGGTTCAGGGTTTTAGTGGTGTTGCCTCTTTCTTGTATCATCATTCCGAGGAAGAACGCATGCACATGTTAAAGCTGATTCATTATATCAACGAGCGTGGTGGGCATGCCCTCGTCCCAAACCTCAAAGCGGTGCCCACAACGTTTGAATCGGTCAATCAAGTTTTTAGTAGTGTCTTAGAGCACGAAGTAAAAGTATCGAATGAAATCAACGCCGTCGTCGATCACTGCTTAAAAGAGAAAGACTATGCAACGCATAACTTCATGCAGTGGTATGTAACAGAGCAGCTAGAAGAGGAGCACTTGGCTCGGACATTACTTGATAAGCTCAATTTGATCGGGACTGACAAGGGTGGTTTTTATCTATTTGACCGAGATTTAGAAACACTCTCCAAGGGCGAGACAAAGTAACGCCGATCGACAATCATGCAGAGTGATGTGAAGATAAGATTGAATCGCTTTTCAATTTGCATCTAACTCACTCTGTTAAAATAATTCACCTACTAGCATAATGCGCCTACTGATAAACCGCGCCGCGGTTTCGTTTCTTTTTGGAATTACGCTTGGAGTTGAGTCAAAGTCGAGGCGCGGAAATTTTTTCGATGCCGACTTTATTGCAATAAACGAGGCTGAGAAAAAATATTCCGCAACGAAGAATTTGCCCAACAACAAGCGTAATTCTACCAGTAGCGTTCGAGGTGGATATGTCCTGGATCTTTTTTAGAATGTTCTTTAAAGCCAAATGGGCCAAGTAGGCTCAGCACATCTTCAATCATTGCGGGATTGCCACAAAGAAAAAGTTGGGTTGTTGCTGGATTTAGTTCAATTCCGACTAAAGCAGAATAAATCTCTGGCTCGAGCACATTTTGCACGCGACCTTCGGTGATCTTTCTACTGGCGTGTTTGGCTGCTGGAGATGCGGCGGCCCAACCTGGTTCACGAGAGACGATTGGCAAATAGGTGAATCGACCGTCAGCATCATGTTCAAGATTTTCTAATTCTGCTTTGTATAAAAGCTCGTCCGACTTTCTCACGCCGTTAATGAGCACGGCATTTTTCCAGCGCCCGCCATTCACTCCGTACGCGCGAAGCATGGAAACAAAAGGTGCAATTCCTGTGCCCGTGGAAACAAACACCACGTTCTCCAATACTCCAGCATGGTCGAGGGAGAATTTTCCTTTGATTTTAGAATTAATCCAAAGTGTTTGCCCAAGATCGCAGCGATGCAGATTTGGAGTAACCTGGCCGCCTTCGACTCGGGTAATTGCAAATTCGTAGTACTGCTTTTCTGTTGGGCTTGAAGCGATTGAATATTGTCGCCGAATTATTTTGCCATTTTCTTCATCAAGGGCAAGTTCTGCATATTGTCCGGGAGTGAAAGCTTCGTTGATTTCGAAATCGGGTTTAATACGTACAACCCATAGCCCTGGGGTGTAGTCTTTGCGCCAAATGACTCGTGCGTTGTGTTCCATTTCTCTGCGAGGCCTTTTTACCCAATGTCCGACTGGCAACGAACTTAAACGGAATCATGTTCTTTTTGGCTCGCCCTCAAGGACTCGAACCTCGATCACCAGAGTCAGAATCTGGGATGCTACCATTGCACCAAGGGCGAACAAGTTGTGAAAATTTTAACTCGTCTGGCGATTAACGTCAATTTAGAGTGTACGCTTGTAAGATCTAGGACTCTTATCTATACTTCCACGAGCCATAGAGCTTAGTCTAAAAATCAATTTCGTTTATGACGAAATTGATTTTTGGCAAACCTACCTTGTGGCCCCTTCGTCTAGCGGTTAGGACAGTGGCCTCTCACGCCATAAACACGGGTTCGATTCCCGTAGGGGTCAGTTACTTTGCAACATCATCCTTAGACTTGAACTTAGACCTCCCCTTCTCCTCTCTCTTTACAATTAGGCTAGAGCAGATCACGAATCTGTGTATTGGATAGTGATCTGCTCTAGCGACTGCTTGAAAAGCAGTCGCGGGGACCAAAACACCGATTTGGTCCCCGTAATGTCATGTAAAGATTCATCTTTACATGACCAGTATAATTTTAGAGCGTTTCAATATAAAATTACTTGCTCGCCGTAAGCGAGTCGTTTGTATCTACACAAAAGCGTGAAACGCTCTAGTGTGTCAGGAGAAGTATAAGTTCAAGCCTAAGGATCAGTCCTATCTAGCAAATCAATCCTGCTCGAGTTTTCGCAATCTACGCAACAGCCTTTAAGACGCTACGACTTTCAACCGCACGGATTGAATCGTAGACTTTACGTAAGCGTTTACGTAGCATTAAGCGTGAACGATGCAAGCGAGATTTAACGGCCGGCACTGTAATCCCAAGCGCATCAGCTGTTTCTTCATTGGAAAGCCCGTCCATGTCACGCATTACAAACACAGTGCGGTATTCAACAGGTAGCTTTTCGATCGCACTCGAGAGTGAGCTTCGAATTTCGCTACCTAAGGTGCGTTCATCGGGACATACAGTGTAATCGCGATCGATCAGCTCATCTGAAGTTTCGATTTTTAAGCGACTATCATCGAGCGACATGGCCATACGAACTTTTCTGCGACGTAACAACATAAATGCGCAGTTAGCAGTAATGCGGTAGAGCCAGCTAGAAAATGCGGAGTTACCTTGGAAGCTGTCGAGTTTGCGGAAGATTGTCACAAATACTTCTTGCAATACTTCTTCGGCGTCTTCTTGGTTGCGCGTTAAGCGCATTGCAAGGTGAAATACTTTTGTTTGGTAGCGATTAACGAGTTCAGCAAAACTCTCGTGTGAACCTTTTAAGAATTGATCGATTAAAACCTGGTCACTTGGTGGATTCAGATTAGTGCGTGCAGTTGTAATACTCATCTCCCGTCCTCCCTTGTTCTAAGAGTGACTTTAGACTAGCTGCACTTGGTAGTTGTCACAGATTTGTAAATTGATTTCGGTACCTTTGTCACAAATTTCAAGAAGCAAACCGATACCAACAATTAAATACTAGAATGAATATTCGTTATGAAAAAGAAATGCTAAAGTTAGCAAATGTTATCTAGAGCAAAGATTTTTTCTTCTGATATCCGGTCGTTCTTTTTTGACAGAAAAACCGGAATCAAGCATCAGCCTGAGTGCGGGAGATAGGGTTCCTTTTCCCCTTGCGGCGGCGAATCACCCCCATCACGATGATGTTTCTCATCGCCGTCATCAGACATTTTCTCGAGCAAACCAAGGGCCAGTGCTGAGAAAACAAACAATCCGTGAATTGCCAAGCGCATCCAAACGTGGTTTGGCTGCAACTTGTCTAATTCAAAAAATGCCCTGAGCAATCCCACGCCAGAGATACCAATCAATGATTGAGCAAGTTTGGTTTTGAGCGTTGTTGGGCTGATGTGCGCAAGCCATTTCGGCTTATCGGGGTGACGATCTTTGATATCGAGGTGCGAAACCATTGTCGTGTAACCCCCGAGAGTAACCATGTAGGTGAGTTGCGCAACTAAGACCACATCGACCAAGCCGAGAACGGCAAGAATCAATTGTTCTCCATCAAAATGCAGGATCTCGCTAAAAATCTTCAGCAAATCCTTGACGAAGTAAGTCATCATGCCAACTTGCACAACACCAAGACCTACATAAAAGACGACGTGCAGCCAACGACTCCAGAACAGACCGTTCTCAAGCCAAAGCTCTATTTTGGAGTGCGGGTGGGCTCCTCCGTTCTTGGTTTTTTTCATTTTATTGCTCTGTGCGCCTTTAAAAACCTGATTGTCCTTAAAGACCGGATAGCAGAAGAAAAATGACTAAAATTACTTTTGTTAGATTAAGACTATCAACTACTCAAACATATTTCATTCAAAGAACAGCAAGAAAAAAGCCAAAGATAGCATAATTTCTTAGCTAAGAAAACAACTGGGGAAGAAATTATGAACGTTGTAACTGCTTAAAAAAATCTGCACCAATGTGGCGCACGGCAATGCGCTCAGCTTCAACGATGGCTAGGCCTCGGTCGATTGCATGATCGAGCGTGTTATTGACCAGAAAATAGTCACTAAATTTGGCATCGGACAAAACTTCAACTTCGTGATGCGCAGTATCAATACGTAGCTTCATTTCCTCTTCAGTCTCTGCGCCACGTCGATTCAGCCTGTCTTCTAATTCTTGAAAAGATGGTGGGAAAACAAATACTGTTACAACTTGACCAGGGTATAGATTTTTTAGTGCCGTAACGCCTTCAATCTCAATATTAAAAATCAAATCCACGTGATCTCGCAGCGCTTCTTCGATATTGCGCCTTTCTGTACCATATTGATTGCCACTATAGATCGCGTTTTCAATAAATTGATTTGCTCTGCGCCGCGCCTCAAACTCGGTCGTAGAAACAAAGTAATAATCACGGCCATCAACTTCACCAGGCCGGGGGCTACGCGTTGTTGTGGAAATTGATTTCCTGAGGTGTTTAGCGCGATTTAAAATCGACTCAGTAATTGTAGATTTACCGCTGGCAGTCGGTCCGCAAAAGCAGAATAATATCGGATAAACTGGTCGAACAATTGGTCGATTGGTGCCGGACATAACGCTACTCCACGTTTTGAACCTGTTCGCGGATTTTTTCAAGTAATGACTTGGCTTCGACAATCAATAAGGAAACTTCAGCCAGCTCTGACTTAGCGCCACAGGTAGTAAATTCACGATGCATTTCTTGGCAGAGAAAATCTAGCTTCTTACCGATATCATCACTTGCACCGAGAAGCTTCTCAAACTGAGTAAAATGACTTCTCAGGCGGTCTACTTCTTCTGTGTAATCAGTGCGGTCAGCAGCAAGAATGACTTCTTGGCTTAACCTGTCTGGGTCAATCGTATTGGCCGGAGCAAAATTCTTAAGCCGCTCTTCAAGTTTAGTTCGATAAAAATCGCGTGACTGCAAGGCTAGAGCCTCAATCTTTTGCGCAATGACCTTCAAATCACTAAGATTCTTTTTTAAGATTTCAGTTAATTTCTTGCCCTCCGCGGTGCGCATCTCAAGTAAGGATTGCAGCGCAAGCTCTAGCACCGTTTGGAGTTCTGCTAAGGGCAGAAGTTGAGTTTCAAGTGGGCTTGAATCCTTAGAAATTACATCATGGCGGCCCAGGACTTCAAAGACCGCCTGTTCACGCCAGCGCTCTGCACCACTTAAGACTTGCTGAAATGCTTGTTGATAAAGACTAAAGTATTGCTGGAAAAGATTTTGATCCAATTTCAGATTGACGCCCGAAGCAGTTTCTGATTTTTCTGCAATGACAACACGCAAATCAACTTTGCCACGTCGTAAAAGTTTTTTGACAATTTCATTACAGGGAATTTCATACGCAGAGTATTGCCCAGGCAATCTAACGCTCACATCTAAATAGCGATGATTAACAGACCTGATTTCAACCTCGACGTCATGCGTAGGAAAGGATTTAACAGCCTTACCGAAACCTGTCATGCTCGTAAGTGACATTAATGATGATCCTCATTGAGTTCAGTAATTAATTGACCCTTGGTAATTGGCACTGTACCAACTTCCCCAACTACGACACTTGCTGCGTGATTTGCAAGCTCTGCAGCTTGAGTCAGATTTGCCCCTGTCGCAAGCGCCAGGGTAAAAACTGCAGAGACAGTGTCGCCTGCACCTGAGACATCATAAACTTCTCGCGTTTTTGTCGGCACGTGAATAGTTTGCCCATCACGCGAAATCATTGCTACCCCTTGATCGCCAAGTGTAATTAAAACAGTCTGACAGGGCCAGATTTCTAGTAACTTTTTGCCTGCCCGATAGGCGTCTTCGATAGTTTTTATTTTCATCCCGGAGGCAAGTTGCGCCTCTGATCGATTCGGCTTGATGATCGTTGCATTTTTATAAATCGAAAAATTAGCCTGTTTAGGGTCAACGACAATCACCGGCTTTAGTGCGGCAAAGAGCTCAAATAATTTTGAAGTAATTACACCCTTAGCGTAGTCAGAGATAATAATTGCATCGACATGAGCTGAATGTGCGCGCACGAAATCAAGAATTTGTTTTTCAGTAGCCGCACCAATTTGATCGGTCGATTCTCGATCGACACGCACAATTTGCTGTGATTGTGCAATTACACGAGTCTTACGAATCGTTTCACGGCTAGGGTCTTTGATCACTCCCTGAGTATCAACGCCACGACTTGATAATTTTTGAATCAAATCAGCGCCGAAAGAGTCCGCGCCAATCACGCCACAAACGCTAACCTTAGCTCCGAGCTCAATCAAGTTCTGGACGACGTTACCAGCTCCCCCTGCCCTAAAATCTTCTGTGCGAACATGCACGACCAAGACTGGTGCTTCTGGAGAAACTCGGTCGGCTGCTCCCCAGATATAGTGATCGAGAATTAAATCCCCAATCACAAGCACACGCTTACCTTCCATCCGTGCAACAATCTCAAGCAACTCATTTCGTTTTGCTGCGCTAAGCATTGATTAGTTAAGACCTCTTTTTACGTTCATTGAACTCATGTTCCCAAACTTTGGCATACTTCATAAATGTGTAATAGGCCTCAGCTAAAGCTACAATAAACCCAGCCTTGCCCTCACTGAACCCTCGCTTTATTACATAAAATTTAAAAAATCTAACTAAAGGGTTAACAATCAAGGAAAATAAACTTGCTCTGCCTCCCAACTGATACTCTTCGCGCGCAGCATCCGTGGAATGCTTATTCAAGCGACTAAATTGATCTTCGATATTCTTATAAGTGTAGTGTTCAAGTTCGCCCCCCAAAGTCTCAGTTTGTCCTTCGACAATTGGCTTTTCGTGAGGATCTGTTCCGCCCCAAGTAGTTTTAGATTTACGTAAAAGCCGCAAGCGATATTCGGGATACCACCCTCCGCGCCTCCACCAACGGTCTAAAAAGAACACAACCCTGTTCATATAATAGCCGTTGATATTTTTCGACTTGGCTTGGCTCAATGCAGATAGAATATTTTCTTTGAGCTCTGGAGTAACGCGCTCATCAGCATCAATATTTAAAACCCATTCATTCTCACATTGTTCCAGTCCGAATGCTTTCTGCGCACGATACCCTGGCCAAGCTCTCGTAAAAACCTTAGCGCCAAGCTGCTTGGCGATTTCAACGGTGCGATCTTGGGAGAAAGAATCGATCACAATAATTTCATCGCAAAAAGAAACACTCTGGATACACGCCTCCAAATAGCGCTCTTCGTTGAAAGTTATAATAAATGCCGATATTTTTTCTCTTTTATCCATGTTTTACAATACGCGATACTTGCATGGATACAGCTTCAGGTAAAATTGATTTCATGCAAATTGTTCCAAGGCCAGGACATTGCTTTAAATAACATGGGCTACAATCAGCTTGACCTTGCATAATCCACTGTTCCGAACCCCAAGGCTGAGATCGCTCGGGACTAGTCGGGCCCCAAAGTGAGACGACTGGAATGCCGCTAGCAGCCGCAATATGCATTGGCCCCGAGTCCGATCCAACGGCAAGTAGCATTTCAGAAAAAACTGCCGGTAATAAACCAAGTGAAGTCTTTTCAACTAAATTAATCAGCTTAACTTTAGCTGTAGCAGTTAGCGCTGCCGCATAAACTCGTTCACTCTTGGCGCCAATTAACACCGGCACCAATTGGCACTCTACATGCATCCGCTGGATTAATTCCTGATAATACTCAACTGGCCAGAGTCTCGTTTCCCAGGTCGAGCCCAGCAGTAACCCAACCAAACGATCCCCTTCACTGCGCCCAGCAGAATTTAAGATTTCAAGTGCAGTTTGTCGCGCGAGTTTAGTCGGCTGTAATCCAAAATCAAGTGGTGTTGCTACAGCTAAACCTAGATAATCACCAAAAGCTTGATACTGTATGACCTTAGAAGAAAAATGTTCGGCTGCCGGAACTTGTTCCGTATTAAAAATCCAGTTGAATTCGCGTGAGTTTTTTCGATGGAAACAAACGCGGCGCGGCGCACGGCTTAATAGAGAAGTCACCCCGCTTTTAAAGTGCCTTTGCAAATCAAGAGTTAAATCAAAATTTTGGCTACGCATTTTTCTGAGAAATTCTAAATAGCCGCTAAAGCCACGAGGACGATCAAACACGAGAATTTTATCAATCGCTGGATGGTTTTCAACCAGACTCTTGGAAATCGGTTCAACGGCCCAGGTAATCTGCGCATTTGGCCAGGAACGCTTGAGTCGCGTTACCAGTGGCAAGGCTCTAGTAACGTCACCAATTGCGCCAAAAAGAATAACCAAAATCTTTTGTGGATAAGTATCCATCTATGAACCTTTCATAGCTTTACGTTAACTTTGTTCTTAGTTCCGTCTCAACGTCCTTGGCTTGTTGAAAAATCTGCTCGCTCACGTCGGGAATATGCCCATGTACTACTAAATTTCGATGTCTGCTTATTAAAATAAGCTGTTCATACAAATCGTCACTTATAACTTCTAATAAATGGAGAGTATCTACCATTTCTCTGAAAGAGACCTGCCCGTGTTCTTTTAGCCGTTCTCCATCAGTATGGTTACCCCATAATATACGCACACGCTGTTCTATTTTTATAAAAATTTCCACAAATTCACTTCTGCTGCTTCGAAAATCACCTAGCACGCTTGAATCAATTTCTTTAGCAAGTCGCTGAGCTGCTTTAGTATATTTTTTTGGATCTATAATTGTTGAGACAAAAAAACCTCCTCCGACAATTGAAGCTAAAATTAGTTCAACCGTGAATAATTGAATCGATTGAAACCACCACAAAGCATAACAAGTCGGGTACAAATACATTACCAAGAGACTCCCAATAATGCCAGATGCAGTAACAAGAATTAAAAGTGAAAGTTTTACATGGTAATCTTGTTTAAGAGATTCAAGTATTTCAAACAAAGTTTCATCTGCCCGTGCAGCACTTTCCATAAGACTATGCACTAACGTGTAACCAGCAATTAAAAACCCTATAAACGTTGCTATTGATTGAGAGGCAGAACTATATACCCAATAAATGTTATCAGAAACGTCCATGATTATTACCACTCATCCCCCGCTCAAAGCCTCTAACCAATCCTTCTGACAACTGATATTTATGACAATATCTGATCCAGCGTTTTAGTAAGTCCAAACGCCCAATTAGATTATTAGAAATTTTAAAAGCATTGTCGAAATCTATTAAATAAATATTTCCAGCTGCATCAACTATGACGTTGGCAGGATGAAGGTCTGGATGAAAAATTCCTAATTTAAGAACATCTAGCGCTTGTTCAGCTGCTTTCTCAGCAAAACGTTCAATCAGCACAAGCTCACAGTTTTTCTGGTTGAGTTCCGCCAAGTTTCTAGAACCTTCAATGACAGTCGTTGCGAGCATGCCCCGGTATAAAAAGCCTGATCTTTTGACACTTGCTGCCATCACTTCAGGCACTGAGACATTATTACAGGCTAAGTAATTTAAAATTTGCAGTTCGCGAAAAGGGCGATAGAGCAGCGGATCCTTAGAAAGACTGACAAATTTATCATGCGAGACAAAGCGCATCATCCCGCCACGTAGATACTGACGCACAATTAATCCCTTGGGTGAGCTTTTATAATAGAAACTTCCGCCGCGACCGCCTGTAATTTTTATTCGATCTTCCGCCTGCAAGGTAAAAAGATTGGGGACCTGCGCTCCGATTCGATGGATGTGCAAACTCAAGTCATTCTCTGATCTATCTAATGTAAAATTGCCGGGTGGAAAAATATTGCTCATTTTTGGAGACCTCGTCGTGAGCTCGGGTCGAAGGCAGGCTGACAAGAGGTCAGCAATTGCTGTACCGCGTTTACTACCATCTCAGGAGTGAGATTTTTGCGGCAAGCATGGGTCCCCGTCGGACAATATTGCCTGCCATGCCGCCCGCAAGGACGGCAGCTTAAGCCTTCCACACCGAGATTGAGATGCCTGTTTTGCCACGGGCCAAAACCAAATTCAGGCACTGTGGCGCAAAAAATTGCCGCAGTTGGAACTTTAAATGCAGATCCAATGTGTAGCGGTGCGCTGTCATTTGTAATCAACAACTCAGACTTTGCAATAACTGCTGCGGATTCAATCAAAGTAAGCTTGCCGACCAGATTAAGCACTTGGCTGCCAGTTGTTGTTTCAATCAGCTGCGCAGCTTCCCTGTCACTTGGCCCACCCACTAAACATACAGCGAAATCAGCTGCGTTTAATTGCCGAGCTACTTCAGCAAAATATTCTGGTAGCCAGCGTTTTGTGAGCCAAACGCTGCCTGGCGCAATTGTTACAATGCGCTTGTTGCCAAAAGTCTGCAAAACTTGCGCTGCTTTCTCGCGTGCCGCTTGAGGCAGGCAGAGCTTTAAATCCGCAGGGAGTGTCTGTGGGTCAACGCCAAAATTTCTCACAATCGCTAAATTTCTGAGCACAGCATGCTCGAGATCGCGTCCGGGACAAGTCTGGGTATACAAAAATCTCGCTGAAGCTTCCGCAAAGCCGACGCGACGAGGAATGCCTGCAAGAAAAAGTAGCACTGCTGTGCGCCAGGAGCGGTGCAAACTCACCGCAAGATCAAACTTTTCCCCTCTAAGTTGCTTGGCCAGTCTGAATAAGCCCTTCAAACCAGCATCAGATCTACGCTTATCAAAAGTAATCACTGCGTTTACATGCGGGTCTGAGCGCACGAGGTCGGCACTTTCCACTGTAGTTAACAGACTAATTTTTGCTGCTGGGAAAATTTCCTGCAAGGCAGAGATCACAGGAGTTGAGAGTACTAGGTCTCCCAGAAAACTTGTTTGTACAAGTAAAATGCGTTCGGCCGTTATACGAGCCCGCTCGTTTTGAGCCACGCTAATTCCTCGCTTAAACCTTGCTCAAGACTAACCTTGGGCTGATACCCAATTTCACGTTGTGCCAAGGAAATATCCGCCGCAGTATGTCGCGCATCCCCGGCTTGAGTCTCTTGAAAGCTTAAATTTAATTTTCTACCGATTAATTCTTCAAGCACACTGAGCACTTTCTTTACAGAAACGCGTGAGCCTCCGCCGATGTTAAACACGAGAGCTGAGCTCTGGGCTTGCGCGGCGCTCAAGTTTGCTTGAATCGCATCACTGATGAAGGTGAAATCACGGGTTTGCTCACCATCACCATAAATCGTCAGTGCTTGGTTTTGTAGACCTGCTTTAATAAACTTATGAAAGGCCATGTCTGGGCGTTGGCGCGGCCCGTAAACAGTGAAGTAACGTAGACTCGCAGTCGGCACGCCAAATTCTGTCGTATAGAGGCTCATTAAATGCTCAGCTGAAAGCTTGGTCACGCCATAGGGGCTGACTGGTTGTGGTTTCATCTTTTCAGTTGTGGGGTACGTTTCCGCATTCCCATAAACTGAAGAGCTTGAGGCGTAGACAATTTTCTTTAGCGAATTACGCACTGCACGATCTTTAGCTGCTTCAAGTAGGCGCTGCGTCGCTTGGATATTGCTCTCCAGGTAGAGATCAAAACTCTTACCCCAACTGGCGCGCACGCCAGCTTGCGCTGCTTGATGGAAAATCCAGCTTGCGCCTTCAAGTATTGGCAGTAAATCTAACTTCGCAAGATTTCCCTCGACAAAATTAAATGCGCGGTGATCCCGTGCTACTTGTAGATTTTTTTCTTTAATTGCGCGCGGATAGTAGTCGAGGAACGAATCGACTCCAACAACTTCGTGCCCATCATTTAATAAACGCTCTGTGAGATGTGACCCGATAAATCCGGCACATCCGGTAACAACACATTTCATCTAGATACTCTATTAATTACTCGTTATTAGCGCTTGTGCTTCGAGAATACTATTCACGTGCACAGGCACATCGTTTTCCTGACAAACCTTTGCAAGGTGCCGTACTCCATAACCTGTGTGAACTAAGATTGCTCGTGTTTTTGGCAATCCAATGTTCCACCCAAATTCAAGGTCTGAGAGTTTATCTCCAACCATATACGATTGTCCAAGGTCGATTGAAAAGCGCTGCGAAATCTCAGCAAACATTGCAGTTTTAGGCTTACGGCATTGGCAGTTATCCTCCGATAAATGTGGGCAATAAGCAATATAATCTAGCGTCGCGGCAGGATCCTCAGCGCTTAAAAGCTGCTGCATTCTTGCATGAATTTGCTCGATAGTTTCACTAGTTGCTTCACCTCGCCCAATCACTGACTGATTAGTGACGACAAAAACATGAAAGCCCGATCGCTTTAAATTTCCAATCGCCGCCGCAGCACCTTTGATTAAAACTAGATCCTCAGGTCGGTTGATATAACCTAGGTCGACATTGATCGTGCCGTCACGATCCAAAAATACAGCCTTTTGCTTACTTGGTTTCTGCACAAAAGTAATATGTCATTCCTATGTTCGAATAGCAATACTTTCTGAGGATCTAGTTCCAGGATTTAAGGGTTCGGTTGAGGAGAGGTCGCGGCGCAAATTTTTTTCGATGCTGACTTTATTGCAATAAACGAGGCGGAGAAAAAAATTTTGCAACGAAGAGATCGCCCAACCTAACCCTTAAATCAAGCGGCGAAGAGTTTAAGTTGAGCTGGACATGTCGGCGGCTTAATCGGGAGCAATAACTTTTCCGGAGCAACTTGCTTCAGCGCATTAAAGACATGCCGATAAGCGTGGGGTCTCAGCGTACGGAGATTTTTATCAGCAATCAATTTCTTCGAGACTGGAAGATTTCGCAATTGTTGATCCGTAAATGAAGTACCTACTGCTAAACAACCAAAGGTAATGTAATCGGCATGTTGATTTAAAATCTCTGCGAATTTCCATGCATCGCGGTGCACATCTCCGTATGGCAAAATTGGCGAAACGACGAGATTAATTTTAACGCCCTGGCAACGCAGCCCATCTACGGCCAATAAGCGCTCGGAAATACGGGGCTGTCCTGGGGTATAGCGTTG
Organism: bacterium; assembly: GCA_016786595.1. Classification (NCBI taxonomy): domain Bacteria; species bacterium. The sequence continues at coordinate 25,020 of JAEUWB010000001.1, forward strand.
AACCACGTTTTCTAAGGGAGACTCTAAATGCATCGCCACGATGGCTTGTTCTCTGAGCATCTTTAAAGTTGGTAAAGCAGAAATTACCATCGGTGAACGAGTCTGGATCACCAGTAGTTGTGGCGCGTAGCGCTCCAACAAATCAAGCACACCCATGGTCACAGCAAATTTTCGATGCAGGGGAAGAAAAGGATCATTAATTAGTCCCAGGTAAATCACAGACTGATTTAACGTCCCCTGTTCTTTAAGGGTATGCAAGCGTCGTTCAAGTTCGATCAGAGCATCATCCTTGAGCATACTCATTCTGCCTGCAGGCAGAAACATCTCACGAGTTTCCGGCAAGCGTAAATGAAACTGGCTTGGAGTGAAAATGTGCTCGGCTGAAATTTCATCGGCTGCTTTTTCAGTTTCATGAATTGTATATGTCAGACCATTTGGATAACAGTTAATGGAAATTATATTTGTAGCGTAACTTGACCAAGTGCGAAGCAACTCGGGTAGATGGGGGTCGAATGTGCGCGAAGACAGATCAATCGGTCCCGCATCAATTGGCGTTGAGCTTGTTATTTTAACCGCCCGTAAATCTTCTGGACTATGGCTAGCCCTGGGCTTTGTAGACATATAAGTCTCTCCTTAATTAAACCACTAAAAACTGCTTAAAAACCAATAGTCAAAATACTGACTGCTCATGTGACTATATACTTAAACTAACATAAACTTATTCGACTATTCAAGTAAGTTAAACTTTGATTAGGACGCATGAAGATGCATAAGAATTGCAAATTTCTTTAATTATTGCAGTATTTTAATGCGACATAAGAGTATGTCTTAAGAATTTCTCGTAGATAGTCGATAATAAATCAGATAGAAACGGGTTATTGTTATCGTGATCTTAACGACTTAGAACCCACAGGAAAGTGAATGTGAAGTATGAAAAAGAGAAATAATGAAAAAGGTTCTGTAGAATTGATTGTGATTGGCTTGCTTGCAGCGCTCATTATTGTGCTGGCAATTCCGTTAATACGTGACATCGGTCAGAAAACTGAAGCCAATTTACAGAACGTAAACGCCAATTTGTAAGGCACACGCTAGTCATTACATCTGCTGGAAAGCACGCTTTCCTAGCAGAGGCCTTCGTAGTAAATTTTCGTCTAGCACATTCCTATGTCTAAGCTGAAGGCACATTTCTTCTTAATTTTTCTAATCAGTCTAAACGCCTGCACCACAGCACGCAGACCAGTTGTGCCTGGTGAAATTCCAACTCCACGGCCAGTTTCAGTTCAAGACGAGCAATACGGCCACCAAGTCCTTGAACAATTAAGCAAAGAATACGACCTCGACTATAACGATCCTAGGCTTTCAAAAATTGAACGCGTCGTCGACAAATTAACTAAAGCTGCAAACGTTGATAAAGCTCCCTGGCATGTTTATCTTTTCAAAGCACCAGAAGTAAAAAACGCGGCTGCAACGCGAGGAAATCATATTTTTGTCTGGTCTGGCCTGCTCGACTTCACGCAAACCGAGGAAGAACTGGCGACGGTCTTGTCGCATGAAATTGCCCATTTACTTGCGGGACATACTGACCCCGATCCTAATGAACAGGTTAAAAAAATCCTCATCGCAGTAGGCGCTGTCGCGGCAAGTACCGCTGTCTCTACTGTTTCGAACGGCGCGTATTCAAGCCTCGGCGACATTGCCTCATCACTGACTCAAGGCATTGGCAGTGGAATTTTTTTAAACCCCTACTCGCGCCAGCTTGAGCTTGAAGCGGATCATGTTGGCCTCTTTATGATGGCCGACGCAAAGTATGACCCCGCACGTGCAGTTGCTTTCTGGGCGCGGGTGCAAGATCATCCGGATTTTCAGACTGGACCACAGTTTTTTTCAACTCACCCCCCCGCTCAAGAGCGCTTGACTGCACTGCAAAATTATCTGCCCGAGGCAGAGCTGCGCTTCCAAGGAAAAGCAACAAAACAAAACTTTGCCAGCGCTAATAACATGAGCGTCACTTCTAGCCAGTGGCAGAGCAGTCCAAATAATCAACGAGATAGAATGCTCAACCTCAATCAAAGTCACGCACGAGTGATCAGTAACCGCGCAATTGTTTATGCATCACCATCAAGTCAATCACGCAAGCTCGGTGAGATCCGGCTTGGTGGATTTGTAAATATTCTGTCAGAGAAAAATGGCTGGACCCAAATCACTGCGCCAACAAATGGCTTTGTCAGAAGCGCAGATATCCAGTAGTAGTTAAAACTAAATACCCTTAGGACACCTACTTTTGGATCTATACTTCTTTACTGCAAATCCCGATCAGATTCGATCAACTAGCTCGGCACAAATTAGCGGCTACGTTGTAGATTGGGAGAAGTGCGACAAGGCAAAACGCCAAACCGGCGCAAATACGTCCATCTCCAACTACTCCGTAGCTGATTTAGAGCGCGCCAGGAATTTAACTACTAAGCACCTAATTTGCAGAATCAATAACCATCCCGCATTAATTGCCACAGAAATTGAACAATCAATTGCTGCAGGTGCAGATGAGATTCTGCTCCCGATGGTAAAAACTGCTGAAGAAGTAAGAGCTGCATTAGACCTAGTCGCTGGACGGGCTCCGCTTGGCATTTTAATTGAAACTAATGAAGCTGTAGCAATTGCCAGCAAACTCAACGACTTGCCACTTTCGCGAATATATATTGGGCTGAATGATTTATCGATTTCGCGCAATCAAGCGCATAATATTTTATTGCCGCTTGTCGATGGCACAATCGATGCACTACGAGGAAAAATCACTCGTCCATTTGGCATTGCTGGTGTGACAATTCCCGGGAAAGGTTCGCCGATTCCTGTTGAACTTTTACTCGCCGAGCTGCTGCGCCTGGAAGTAGCGTTTACCTTCCTGCGCCGATCTTTTATCAAAGATTCTAGTCCTGACAGTTACGCAACTGACATTGAAAATATCCATCGACTTATAGCAGCGGCTGCTGAGCTCAAAAATGGTTTGCGACTTCATCGTCGCGAGCAATTTATTCAAATGGTCCAAGCATGCTCGACAAATTAAGCGACAAATCAGTGCTAGTGACCGGCGCAACTGGATTTATTGGAACTAACCTAGTGCACGCGCTGGCCCCTAAAGGAATAGCATTGCATGCTCTAGTTCGCCCGACTAGTGATCCGAGCCGCATCAATGAGCTTAGCAGTTACGCCAAACTTCACTACGCTGACCTAAGAGATCAAACTACCCTAGAATCGATTGTTTCGGCGATTGATCCAAATTATATACTTCATTTAGCTGCTACTCCCGATCACTCCCAAACATTAAGCCAATGTCGCGAGGCGCTAGAGACCAGTATTCTCGGAACATTTAACCTCTTACAAGCTGCAAGCTCACTTAAGCATTTAAAAAAAGTTATTGTCGCAGGTAGCTTATTAACCGATAGCTACTCTCAAGTAGCATCTGCCGAACTAATCAGTTTTCGTTCGATTCCTAAGTCTTCGGAACGCATGCTCGCCACTTGGCTTGCACAAAATCTCAAACTACCAGTTCTAGTTTTACTGATTGCTCGGGCCTACGGGCCGTTTGAAAAAGTAACGCGTTTCGTTCCACAACTAATCAACGCTCATATACGAAATCAAGTCTTAGAACTTACAGCAGAACCATGTTTTCGTGATTTCATTCATACTGACGACCTCAGCCAGGCTTTTTTACAAGCAATGACTGTCGAGACTACGCCAGGTGCAATTTTCGAATTAGGTTCTGGGCAACTAACTTCAACGCACGCCGTTGTGCAGCAGTTTGAAAAACTCATTGGTTGTGAAGTAAAAAAACACCCCGGCAAATATCCCCAGCTTCAAGCTTTAATGCATACTCACGCGGCAAATATCACAGAGACGTGCCGAATCCTGAATTGGTCGCCACAAGTAGATTTATCCGCAGGGTTAAGTAAGACATTTGAGTGGTACAAAAATGAATGGCACAAAAACAATCCGACATTCTAATGCCCACGCTCGACACTAAGCTATCAGTCATCATCCCTGTCTATAAGAACTCCGCGACAATTAGCGAATTAACTCAGCGCCTCCAGCAAACTCTCGAGCATATGCTTACGAGCTACGAAATTATTTTCTGCGTTGATGCTTGCCCAGAAAATTACAGCGCGCTGATCAAAGTACTTGCGGCCAATAACACACAAATCAAACTACTCGCGCACCCGACGAATCTTGGGCAACAGCGTGCAATTTTTACAGGCCTCAGGGCCGCAAGCGGCAATATTTTCGCGGTCATGGACGCAGATCTCCAGGATCGACCCGAGGACCTGCCTACCCTACTCCTGGAACTTCAAACTGCTTCAGCCGTTTTTGCGGGAAGGCGTGGCCAATACGAATCGCGTTTTAGACTTTATACTGGGAAAATCTTTAAAACTTTTTTGTCCTGGATTACTGGGGTTCCTGCCGACGCTGGAGCATTTGTCGTCTTTGACAAAAGTATTTATGATTTTTTAATGATACATGCTGGTGAAAAACCATTTTTGACTGCCATGATTGGACTAAGTAAGCGTCCAGTTACGTCCATTCCGATTATTCGCAGCAAACGCGAGCATGGGGAATCTGCATATGGCGCATTTCGGCGTTTGCACCTAGCCACTAATGCAATTATCTATAGCCTTAAGTATAAACTGCTCAAATAACTTTTAAGCCAAAATTTATGGAAAATGCCTGGCAATTTCTTGGTAGTTCTGGAGAAAACCAAAGCTTCATGATTGGCGGCGTAAATGTCTGGTCACAGACTTGGGAGTCGCCAACTGGAGAAAAGGTTACAGTCAAAGACCCGCACCATGGGGAAAGTTATATTTTTAGCGTTTATGAAATTAGAGTCGATGGTAAAAGAGTTCAGTTTCTTGCTGGAGAGTTTTCTAACGGTATTTACGGATTCTATGTCCCAATTGATCAAACCAAGCTAACTTCATTCCGAAAGCATCTTTTCCTCGCGTTATTACCTTCGCTACTGATGTTTTTGCTTTATTTTACGCCAGTCAGCGTTTGTAGTTGTTTAAATAAGGGCATCATCGCCGCTACGATTGCCTTGGGCGCAGCATTATCGGGAATTTTTTTCGCTCTCAAAGCAATTGTTGAACAACGCAGGGAAAACCTTATAATCAGTAGAAATTTCGCCTTAATTGCCGCAATCTTAGCTCTACCAGCCCTGCTACTGCTTGGTCCATTGGGCTGATTAAATCCAAAGAATTTCAGCTAACTTCGGCAGTTAAAAGCTTAGCGTTTTTGGCAATACTTTTTAGATTGTGCTAAACTCATGATGGTTAATTTTCCTTAAATTTTTATCCGGGTAGAAGTAGATTATGTTTTGGCGCAATTAAAAGTTAAAACTTTTACCTGCGTCGAAGCGATAAGCACTAAGGTTATACTTCTATCAGACCCGCTAGGCCTGACTTAAGAGATTTTTTCACTTTTAAGTCAGGCCTAAGGAGGGCCTGAACAATCATGAAAAAACCCAAAACCCTGAACGCTGATCTGTGGAGAACGGCATGGGCCTTCTACGGAGCAGTTTTCGTGTTCTTAATCGTGGCGTTGACTGCATCTGCATGGGGAAGTCAACTGCATGTATTGCATCGCGGATCCAATACGACCGTCGAAACAGTCAGCCTTTCAAGAATCTCTCTTGGAGGAGTTAAGATCTCAGTCGAAACTCCAGTCGGCTGGCGTGCCAGATACGACACTGACCTCGACCTCGTTGAGTTCGTGCTCGAAGGTGGCAAACCGCTCCCCGAAAACCAAGCCCTTGAGCTCAGCCTCGGCGGCGCATACGATGCCCATGAGCAAGATGAGATTCTGGCTGCAATCAAGCGCGGCGGCATGAAGGCTCTTGTCCATGACTACTCCGCAAGGAAAATTGTGTCGGCCGCGAATCCTTCAGCGGTTCAGACTCTCGAGGCTACGTCCGACAAGGTCTCTTTCACCTACACGGTAAGTGGAGAAGAGGATGGTAAGGTCTGGCACAGACGCATCGTCTGCTGCTACTGGCTTGCCAAATCTGCCGACAAGGAAATTCTGGTCGCACTGAATGCCACAGTCGACTGGGACAAAGCTGAACCCGAAGGCTGGCTCAAATCGATCACAGCGATCCGAGACACGGTCTGCTCTGGGTCGAAATGAGATCGGTCGCTGCAACAAAAAATAGGGCGTCACCCTTTTTGGAATGACGCCCTAAAGATTTTTAGCTTATCGCCTCGACTTTTCTAACGTTCTATCGCCTTAGTAGTCTCTAAATCTGGATTGGGACAAGCAGAACGGCATTGTCTTTGTTGAGCAGCACCAGCAAGCTGCTTACAACATTCAATACATGTGCGGCGATTTGCACAGTTTCCGCAATACTGATAGCTCGGAATTTCAACAATATCACCATTGTCGTCTTTGCATGAGAATTTTGCAGCATTCAGCATATTCACTAAGCAATCTAGGCTAACAAAATTACTCTCTCTACATTCTTCTGCTCGCGCACTCAAATTATAGATAAACGGAATGGCTAGGAAATAAAAACAAACAAATAATCGAACTAACTTCTTCACAACTAATTTCTCCTTCTATTTTTCACACAATTATGATTTTTGCTCTCGCGATGAGAGCTAAGAACCTCAAACAACCTATTGAATAAAAAGAAGGACGGGTGCTTCATCATACAGCCAGCCAATCTAAGCAGGCATGCTGCACAGTGGGACATCCGTGCGTAGCAAGGAATGCTCATACGCAAAGCCTACATAAGCTTAAGATCATCGACTGTCAACTGCGCGTGCTAGGCAGAATGAAAAACTTCTTGTTCAACAAGAGAGATTTTCTCGTGCCACTTGATTAGATTGACGACAAGAGAATTAAGCTCTTCAATTCCTTGAATAATTTCCTGGTCAGCAGTTTGTTTGATAAAATCAAAATCAGATTCCAAGGCGTCTTTATCGATTTTTTTTGCCTCAACCTTCTGAGCCACCTGCTGATAGGCATCTCGAAAAGGCATGCCCGACTGAACTAAGCGAAAAGCTTCATATGTCGCATAAAGCTCAGATGTCATTGCAGCCTGGAGTCGCTCTTGATTCAAGGTGAAACCTTTAACTAATAGCTCTGTCATCGCAAAAATATCAGCTAGCTCTTGCGCGCCTGCAACTAATGGTTCCTTAGAGTATTGCAGGTCACGATGATAATTTGAGGGAAGTTTAGCAATTACCCATTCAAGCTCTGTGGCCTTTGATCTAACACGTGAGGCCTTGCCACGTAGCAACTCGGCCAAGTCAGGATTACGCTTTTGCGGCATAATCGAGGAACCTGTGGTGAGTTCTTTGGGTAATTTTATAAAACCGAATTCTTCAGAACAGTAAAGGACAAAATCCCAACCAAGTTTTTCATATAAACTGGCAATCCTGGCAGCAAATTGCAAGGCACGCAGCTCGTTGCGACCACGACTATTTTGTACATCAATCACACTGCGCTGAGCAGCGTCAAAACCTAAAAGCCTTGCAACCATTTCTCGGTCAAGCGGCAAAGAGCTACCAAAGCCGGCGCCGGCACCAAGTGGATTGCGATTAAGAATTAAAATTAAGCCTAAACCTTCGCGAGCTAAATCGAGCGTGCCTTCAGCAAAAGCATGCATCCACATCGCAACACTTGAAGGCATCGCGCGCTGGAGATGCGTGTACCCAGGCATGGCGATATGCCCAAAGTGCTGGGCGCGACTAAAAAAGAGTGTCGATAAATCAAGTAGGTGCTTTGTCCAGCTCATCACCAAATGCCGTGTGTAGAGTCTTGTCGCTAGTAAAATTTGGTCGTTTCTCGACCGCCCCGCATGAATGCGCTTACCAGTTTCTCCGTATTTTTCAGCAAGTTTACTTTCAATAACAGTATGAGCGTCTTCAAGTTCGACTGGGATCTGGAAATTCCCCTCTGCTGCAGTTTGCGCGATTTCCTTTAGCCCCGCTAAGAGCTTTACTAGTTCGTCTTTTTTGAGAATCCCGATTGATTCCAGCATTTTTGCGTGCGCGGCAGAGCCGATGCAATCAAAACGCGCGATTTGACAGTCAACTAGATAATCGGTGCCGACAGTTAGACGCAACATTAAGTCGTCAACTTGATAGCCTTTATTCCAGAGTGGGTTTGATTTGTTCATAGGTGGTTTATAATCCATACAATTCAGTCTTTTGCTTAGGCTCGAACTTATACTTCTTCTTATTTTCACCTTGAATTGAAAAAGATAAAGTATAAGGAGCAGTGCAAGCCTAAGCCCGAGATCCTAATATTTCGTCGTCGCGTAGTAATCGCTAGTTCAGTCTAGCTCAATAAAAAACTATAAAAACCAGCTTGCATAATTATGCGCATAAATGTATAAATTATGCAATTATGCTAGATGAACGCATTAAACGGCAGCGCGCTTTGGTTAAGATTCTTAAGTCAAAGCCTTATACTACGCAAGACGACGTAGCGTCTGCCCTTGAGTCTGAGGGTTTTGAAGTCACCCAGTCAAGTATAAGTCGGGACTTTCGTGAGCTTGGAGTCGTTAAAGTTGGCGGTAGATACACCTCAACTTTACGATTTACTGGTGATGCAAATAGCGCAGCGCTCCAGGGGCTCATAAAAAATATTGATCCAGCAGGTGGAAATCTGCTTGTCGTAAAAACAACTCCCGGCGCTGCAAATGTTGTCGCCGCAAGACTTGATGAGAAAGACCTAAACGAAGTGGTCGGTACAATTGCCGGTGATGATACAATTTTCGTAGCCACTAAAACCAAACGCGGCCAGGCGCATGTGATCCAAGCCTTAGAAAAGCTCGATCGCATTTTTTAATTACCTTCTAGGAAAAATCATGAGAATTATTGCTGATAAAATTGCTTCTGTTACTAAAAACGTTGCGTTGACACGTGAATTGCGGCTTGCCTCAGAAATCCTAGCAGTCGAAGGTCAAATCATCGCCGGACGCTTGCACGGACAGAAAAGCGTCTACAATCAAGTTGAAAACTGCCAAGGCCGGATGGTCACCCTACAAGAAGGAGATATTCTAGTTGGCGCACTTGGTCATCGCAATGCACTGCATGGATATTCAGGAGTCGTGCCCGACTCGGTCAAAGTAGGCGACAGACTGAATGTCTTAAACTTAGGCGGCGTGATCGGGCAATGCACTTCAATTAACCCAGAATACGGCAAGCCCTTTGAATTTGAAGTTTTAGGATCGGTTTTAATCTTCCCAGATTTCCAAAGCCGCCAAGGTATTCCTGCACAAACCAGCATGAATGCTCTACCCCAAGTCACAAGCCTGGCGAGTTATCCTAAAACACCTTTAGTTTTTGTCGCCGGAACTTGCATGCAGGCGGGAAAAACTTTTGCCACCTGTCAAATCATTCGTGCCCTTTCCAGTGCAGGACTAAAAGTCGGAGCCTGCAAAGTTACAGGCGTTTCATTGATGCGTGATACGCTCAACATGCTCGACTACGGCGCTGATGCGATTCAATCTTTTATGGACGCAGGCGTTGTCACAACCGACGAGAAGACTTCGCTTCCAGCAGCTCTGGCTGTAATCGGCTCGCTGTCTGAAAAAGGTCTAGACGCGATCGTGGTCGAGCTTGGCGATGGAATTTTAGGCCAGTACGGTGTGCAAGGAATTCTCGGTAGTCAAGAGCTGATTAACCGTGTTGCCGCCCTGATCATGTGCGCAAATGACCCCGTCGCTGCCTGGGGTGCGGCAGCAATTATGAACGATACTTACAAGCGCAAAATCGATCTCTTTAGCGGCCCGACAACGGATAATGCAGCCGGCACAGGCTATATCGAAAAGGAATTAGGTATCCCTGCCATTAACGCGCGCAATAACGGTAAGGAATTGGGAGAATTTATTTTGAATTTAGTTAAAAACCATGGCTGCTAATCATCAAGAAAAAATCGGCATAGCAATTTTAGGAGTTACTGGATTCGGTGGCGGTGAGTTTTTACGCCTAATCACTCAGCACCCTAACGCTCAAGTCGTTTCCGTCCACACCACTTCTAACCCAGGGAAAGCAATTGACGAGGTGCACCCCCATTTAAAGGGTTTTTATAACCTCAAGCTGGAAGAGGATTTTAACGCCGATAAATTAGCTAATTTTAAACATAAAATAATAATTTCAGCCTTGCCACATGGCCCTTCAGGCAAAGCTATCGAAGGGCTGCATCGACTAGTCGCAAAGCAGGGTATAAAAGTTATTGATCTCTCTGGCGATTTACGGCTCAAAGACGAGACGCTGCATCGACAATATTATCCACACTCTGAGGCCTTGACGACGCTTCGCAAAGAAGCAGTTTTCGGGCTGACTGAAATTCACTGTGAGCAAATTAAAGCGGCAACGCTTCTTTCCAATCCAGGCTGCCTTGCCACTGCAAGCATTTTAGCTTTAGCACCGCTAAGCAAAACTTTAGGGTCGGAGTTAATAGCTGTCGCAGTCGATGCAAAAACGGGATCATCTGGGGCCGGGAAAACTCTTTCTGAAACAACCCATCACCCGCAACGGCACGACAATTTTTCATACTATAAGGCTTTTGATCATCAGCACGAGCCAGAGATTGTAGAAAATATTAAGCTCTCAGTAGACACTTCGTTTAGTTTCCTCGCGCAAAGACTGCCAATTGCACGCGGCATTTTTGTCACTGCTCATGCTGAGTTAAAGCACGCCGTAGAAAAAACTAAAATCGTCAATGCTTTTCAAGAATTTTACGCTACTGCACCGTTTGTAAGAATCCGTAACTCTTCCCCGGAAATTCAAAACGTTGTCGGATCAAATTTTTGTGACCTTGCAATTGAAGTCCGCGGCAAACAGCTTTTAATCGCCGTAGCAATTGATAATTTAGTTAAAGGCATGGTCGGACAGGCAATTCAGAATATGAATTTGATGTGTGGACTAGATCAAACAACCGGGCTTTGGACTCCAGCCCTTAATTTAAGTTAAAGGCGCGATGCAAAACTGGATTAGCTTTAAAGATCACTCCGCTAACGCACTGCAAGCCTTAGTCGCACGTGCCATAGAAATCAAGGCGGGGTCAGAGGTTGATTCCCTGCGTGGAAAAATCTTAGGCATGATGTTTTTCAATAGTTCGCTGCGCACTCGCTCTTCCTTTGAAGCCTTGATGTTTCGCCATGGTGGCCACGCCATGACACTTACTCCTGGACAAGATACTTGGAACTTTGAGCATCGCGAAGGAATTCTCATGGACGCTGATAAAGCAGAGCATCTCAAAGAAGCAGTCCGAGTATTAAGCCGCTATGTTGATGCACTGGGTGTGAGGAGTTTCGCCAAATTAGAAAGCTTAGTTGATGACCTGAGTGAGCCTGTCATTTCAGCGTTCTGTATGTATAGCGAAAAGCCTATAGTTAATCTCGAGTCTGCAGCAGAACACCCCTGCCAAGCGCTTGCCGATATGCAAACCTTAGCGGAGAAATTTAAAAATACAGGTGGACCCAAGGGCAAGAAATTCGTCTTAAGATGGCTGCCACATTTACGTGGACTACCCATGGCTGTTCCCCACTCTGCCCTACTAGCTGCAGCAAATCATGGCATGGACATCACAATTGTCGCTCCGCAAGGTTATGAGCTGGCAGCTGACTATCTGGCTCTGGCTAACCAGCGTGTGGAGCAAACTGGAGGTTCGCTTTCGGTGAGTAATGATAAATCCCAAACTCTCCAAGCTGATGTTGTCTACGGAAAAAGCTGGGGGGCCTCAATTTTCTACGGCAAACCCGACGATCAGAAGCTCTCACTAGCAGAACACCGCTCCTGGAGGCTCGAGCTTGGAGATCTCAATCCGCAAACGCTTTTTATGCATTGCCTACCGCTTAGAAGAAATCTAAAAGTCACGGATGCGGTAATTGATTCGAAAAATTCAATTATTATTGATCAGGCAGAAAATCGCTATTGGGCGCAAACTGCTATTATGGAGGCAATTTTTAAGCAATGACGCCATTAATTAGAAAAGACTTAAGTGCATTATCAACAGCGATTCCTTACATCAAAGCATTTAAGGGCAAAACATTTGTTGTTAAAATGGGCGGCGACCTTTGTGAGTCAGAGCGCGCAATTCATGATATCATCGAGCAGATCACCTTGCTGCAGCAGCTTGGAATTAACGTCGTGCTTGTTCACGGCGGTGGCAAACATTCTACTAAGCTTGCAGAGTCGCTCGGTATCAAGACAGAATTTGTCAACGGGCGGCGGATTACTTCAAGTGTGGCACTAGAAGTCTTAAAAATGTCCTTCTTAGGGACGCTGAACACGAACATTCTTCTTACAGCACGTAAGATTGGCTTAAGTGCAGTAGGCTTAAGTGGGATTGATGCAGACTTAATTGTCGCGCATCGTCGCGGACCAGTTAGTGTCAAAACCGATCAAGGCACAGAAACTGTTGATTTCGGACATGTTGGCGAGATTGATAGCGTTAATACGACATTGCTTAAGAATTTAATTAGTGACGGTCTTGTTCCGGTGATTGCCTCCTTGGGAGCGACTCGAGAAGGCGAAGCATTAAATATTAACGCTGATACAATTGCTGCCTATATTGCTGTAGCACTTGGTGCAGAGAAGTTAATCTATACTACTACAGTCGATGGGGTTTTTGACGACATTAATAACCCGGCAACATTACATTCTGTCTTGACCCAAAAAGAAATTGAATCAATGCGCAGCAAGGGATTAATCAGCGAAGGTATGTTACCAAAGCTTGAGACGGCGCTCTGGGCGCTGGAGCGTGGCGTAAATCGTGTGCACATTGTCAGCGGGTTTTCGGAAGACAGTATTTTACACGAAGCTTTCACGAATGAAGGCGCAGGGACGATGATTACGAAGGAGTAACCTAGCAGTTATTAATTTAGGCTTCGGCATGAACTTCGACTTTACCTTTTCCTGATCCATGGCAGAAAAAGAATAAGGAAATGTTCAAGTTCAAGCCGAAGAATCAATGGGTCCGTAAATCACAATATGACAACAGAACAAATTATCCAACTCAACGACACTTATCATGTCAATAACGCCCGTCGTTCAAAAATAGTTTTTTCGCATGGTGAAGGTTCTTATTTATATGACCTAACTGGGAAGAAATATCTCGACCTTTTGGCGGGCATTGCCGTAAACACTCTGGGCTATGATCACCCTGAATACACAGCCCGCGTCACTGATCAATTCAAAAAACTAAGCCACATCTCCAATTTCTTTTATACTGAAGCGCTTGCGCTACTGGCTAAAAAACTCGCCAAAATCACAGGTCTCAATCGATCTTTTTTCTGTAACTCTGGTGCCGAGGCCAACGAAGCCGCATTTAAATTTGCCCGTAAATGGGGCAAAGAAACCAAGGGCGAAAACTGCTTTAGAATTGGAAGTTTTAAAAAAGGCTTTCATGGCAGGACCTTTGGCGCGCTTTCGGCAACACATAAAAAAGCCTATCAAGATGCTTTTGCTCCGCTTGTCCCTGGTTTTTTTGAACTTGACCCGCATGATAGTGCGAGGATGGACCAAGAACTAGATGCTAGTGTTTGTGCAGTAATTGTCGAGCCGGTGCAAGGTGAATCGGGCATTCATCCTCTCCCTGACCAATGCCTGCAAGGACTGCGTAAGCTTTGCACTGAAAGAAAGATTCTTTTGATCGTTGATGAAATTCAATCTGGGATTGGGCGCACTGGGAAGTGGTTTGGCTTTCAGCATTCAGGAATTAAACCTGATTTAATCACCATGGCAAAAGGTCTTGCTGGTGGAGTGCCAATCGGAGCCTGCACCATGAGCGAGGATGTCGCCGCGCATATTCAACCTGGTGACCATGGATCCACTTTCGGTGGTAACGCCTTGGCTTGTGCGGCTGGAGTTGCAACGCTTGAGATTATCGAAAAAAGTAACTTAATCGAGAACGCGCGAGTAACCGGTGATTACTTAGCTGCAGAGTTAGAAAAAATTCAGGCCGAGCTTAATATTTTTAGTGAAATCAGGCATCGCGGGTTAATGCTTGGGGCCGACATGAGGAAACCTAAAGCCAAAGAGATTTTCGCACAGGCGCTTGAAGCTGGAGTTGTTTTAAATGCTGCTAGTGAGCGTACTTTGCGTTTTGTGCCGCCTTTAATTTTAACTAAAGCTGGCGTTGATGAAGCAATTGCCAAATTAAGACCTTTGTTTGCAGGGCTTACAAATTAGCGATTGTAGTTTTTGTGTTACTTGACTATATTTCAGTCCGTTATATTTCTGGCTAGATCTTAAGGCTCGAATTGATAGGATGACCATGTCAACTAAGAACAAAATTACTTTTTTTATTTTATTGACATTATTCCCGCTACTTGCGGCAGCTGAAGACCAAATCCCTTGGGAGGCGTCTGTTGATAATTGGGGTAATTCTCCTTTTAATTACGAAAACTCCAAGTTTAATATCGCCAATTCACCTGATACTTTTGCAAACAGTAAAGATAATCCCAATCGCATAAATATTAAAAACTTGCTGGGTATTGTTACCGGCTATGCAGTGGCAAAACCAAACGGTTACGTTAATTATTTTGACAATGATGGCGACAGAATCGGCTATTCGCTTGATGGCGGAAAAACTGCCTATGACGATTCTGGTAAGCCTACGACTTTCAAGGTTAGTAAAAATTCAGAATAACTGTCTAGAGTTGGTCCTAGAGTTAATAGGGCTTGCTGCAATCATTGTGTAACCTTTGATTTGGCAAGCCCCGGGCGATTTTGTGCCTAGGCCACGGAGGGACTTACTATGCCGTGGCCTAGACTTCGTTCTTCAAATAGCCTCGAACCAGAGTAACCAGACGATAGACATCCGTTTTTTGTAAACTAGACTCAACCGGCCAAGTAACAGCCAGTCGCGCCACTACCCGTTCAGGGATGAGATGCAACGCCGGATCTTCAAGCTGAGTTTGAACAAAGTCCTTGATTTTCCCTGCAAGCCCCTCAACCCCGCCAGTTTCTTTGATCAACACTTGCAAACATCCTTGAATCTTTGGAGTGCTTCCCAATAGCAACAGCGCTAGGGTTAGAGCCGCAAGATCGTGTCGTTCCTTGCACTTAAGTCTACAGTGCCCAAATCGTTCAATGACGGTCTTTTCATCTGGATTAGGCCAGGGATATTTGACGAAAGTGCCTTTTGATTTTTTTGACCCATCATCAAACTCCACATGCGGATCCCAAAGCCCAACATGGAGACAGAACGGCAGAAGTTCAATCAGACCAGGATGTCCAGCCTTAATTGACTCGATAACTTTACCCATGCCGAAGAGTGGGTTTTGCGCGTGGAAATTGCTAGCAGCAACCATTCCGCAAGTGAGAATGCCATGATAGCGATCCGGGCACTCACGAAGAAGCCTAAGTTCAAAAAATACTTGATAATCAATGATTTAAAAGAACAAATGACAAATGTAGACAGAACAATCCAATGTCAGGCGGGCTAATCTATCACAGGCACACAGCTAAAACCAAGATCAGAGTAAAACTAAGTGCTGACTTAACAACCAATCAAGTTAAAGCAGATCAAACTTTCAACTATAGCAGTGAAATCTGCATAAAATATTCTACTAGACTATACTCCTAATTTATCGTATAATTCAGGAGTATGTTCGGCAGAGCTATTAAGATATTGAATTCTAACAGTTTTTTCCTATTTGGTGCTAGAGGAGTCGGCAAAACTACGTTGATTAATCGACGTTTTACAAAAGACGAGCTGCATACAATCGACCTACTCAGTGACAGGGAATTTTATCAATACGATACAAATCCAGATCTGCTCATCAACCGCGCTAACCAACTTCCAGGCAGTATCAAGTGGATATTAATTGACGAAATCCAACGCGTCCCGAGGTTGCTAAACGTCGTGCATAAGTTAATCGAAGAAAAACTAATTAACTTTGCTTTGACTGGATCAAGCTCTAGAAAACTCCGCCGTGGCGGGGCAAACCTTTTAGCTGGACGCGCATTCGTCTACAATTTATTCCCCTTAACCCACGTTGAACTTGGAGAGCAATTCAATCTCGATCGTGTACTATCGTTTGGCAGCTTACCGAAAGTTTTTAGCTTACAAACAATTGAGGAAAAATCTTTATTTCTTGAAAGCTATGTTCACACCTATCTGAAAGAAGAAATTGTTGCGGAGCAATTAGTGCGTAACCTTACACCCTTCAGGAAATTCCTCCAGATTGCCGCACAAATGAATAGTCAAATTATTAATTTTAGTTCAATTGCACGCGATGTTGGCGTAGACCCAAATACAGTAAAGACGTATTTTAGCATTCTTGAAGAAACGCATACAGGAATGCTGCTTGAAGCTTCAGAAAAATCTGTGAGGAAGCAGCAATCTCAAGCTCCCAAATTTTATCTATTTGATACTGGCGTTAAAAGAGCCTTAGACAATAACATCAACGCTGACGTTTCACCGCAAACATACGAGTATGGTCGCTTGTTTGAAACATTTTTAATTAACGAAATCCATCGTCTCAACTATTATTTTCGAAGAAATTACGTGCTTTCATATCTACGCACAAAAGATGACGCAGAAATTGATTTGATCTTGGAACGAAAAAACGAGCCGCCAATATTAATTGAGATTAAGTCTAAGGATCAGATCAATGCCATTGACACGCGTAGCCTAGATCGATTCAAAGATGTTTTTCCAAAAAGTCGTTTACTCCTTTTAAGCCTTGACTCCGCAGCAAAACGCTTTGGGAAAGTTGAAGCCTTGCCGTGGCAAATGGGGTTAAGTGAACTTGGATTAACTAAAAAATAAAGGTGGGGAGCTAAGGCAATTGCTAAACCTTGGAATTTTACAAACGCAGTCACTCCCCCAGCAAGTCAATTTACGCTGACAACTTCTGCGGATCACCTTCCAAATGATCGCTTGAATAGTTTGCCAGTCCGCCTTGAGCAATGACGCGAATTTCACGACCTTTCGGATCCGTTGTCAGGTGAATGAAATGGGCGCTTAAGTCCAGCACTTCACCAATTTGCCTGGCGAGGAGTTCACGTAACTCGTCAACTTCTTCTGGAAGCACCTTTCGCAGCTCCTCGGTTAATTGCAGGTTAACAAAGAGCGCATATTGCATTTCTGCGCTTGCTGCAGAGGTTTCGACCTTGCCAGTTAACGGCACTGCCAAGACTTCACCATGAATCTGCTTTCCGAGAGCGCTGCATTTAAACGAGTAACGCTTGGCCGTAAGGTTGCTGCCCACACGACTGCGTTTCAAAAACTCAAATGCCGATTCCGGGATTGAGATCTCCGCCACTTCGTAGCCATATCCTTCGCGGTAACGCAGGATTCTTATAGCTGCGGCATGTCGATTTGGCGCCCCACGTTTGTAATCCATGCGCAACATCACAAGCCCCAAGGCATCTCCTGCTAAAATGCCTTCCGTCCAAAGCGGCAAGTCTTTCACAAACCTGGACTGAGGATGGACCCTGGGGTCGAAAGTAAATTCGAGGCTATTGCCACTAAGTTTATAGGCAACACATGAATCAACCAGAGGTTGAGAGAGATAAGCAATCCCGACGTGCGATTCTTCTGCGCCCGTGCGCTGGGCAAAAGCCTGTAACGCAGAAGCAGTTAGAGGGAGTGATGACGAAAAGCCGACAAAGCATGTCGTTGTGAGTATTGGTCTTGTCATTTTTGTTCTGAGTTAGGCAGACGAATCCGCCGAATGTCCTCCGAGATTTCAGAGCAGTGCTCGGCCGAGCAAAGCTGTCTTAAAATGGTTGGCACCACCTCAAGACAACTTTGCTTCAAATTTCAAGCAAAACAATAACTCAGGGACTTACAACCTTAGATAAAACTTTATTGCCTTAGCTACCACTGATCACAGCGCATAAGGGCACTGTCGTGAGTGGCAATTAAGAATTCTTCTACCGATATTGAGATTTAGTTGAAAATAGATTTAAAGGTGGGGAGCTAAAGCAATCAAACCATCCGAAGCATTCCAAAAGGAAAGTGCTCCCCAAACCAAAAACATTGCTCTCGAGACTTAATCAGTCACGAAGAGGTATGAATGTATGAATCCAGGCCGACGCCCTCGATCACTGTTACCAGGCCGAGGGTCGTCAGCTGTTTGCGCTTGTCGAGCTGCTGTTAGGCGAGCTGAAGTTCGCGCGGGGTTTCGAGCTTGCCGTCCTGGACGAGGCTGTAAATCCAGCCAAGTCCGTAGCGGGCAACGAGCTCCGGAGCGACGTATCGCTTGTCTCCAGCGAGGATTAAGTTCTCCGGCTTGAGGCCGGTGGCTTCGGCCAGCTTGGGAGCGATCGCCTGAAGGACCTCGGATTGCTCGAGCTGAGCGGCCGTCATCGGGTGCTGAGCGTAGAACAAAGGCAGATAACCTGCCTCGCCTTCCTCGCCACGCACATCCGTGAGCTTCAGGAAGAACGCTGTCACCGGAACTTCGGCCGTCTCGCCATTGAGGTGAGCCGAGATCTGGAGCTGAACGCCTTTCATCGTTACCGAATCGCCCTTGCGACACTGGGTCGCCATGAGCATGTACTCTTGCTCCGTAAGAGCAACGGCTGGCGCGTCCTGGGTGCCAAACTTCGGATCATGGAGCTCGAAGACAAGCGCGTAGCTGACTTCTTTGCTCTGCACCGAAGTTCGCTCCGCAACGAGCAACACCTGACCGACCTTGCCGTCCTCATCGTTCAGCAAGTCGTAGACGAACTCGGGGAGTTCTCCGCCATCTTTCAGCTGCTTCGGCTGACCGTTGATGAAAAGCTCGGTCTTGCCGTTGCTCTTCTGCGCCGTGATGGCGCTGCTCGAAACGACCGGGATGTTTACCGGAATCATCTCGATGCTCATCGGATTCGAAGCACCGGGCTTGCCGAAGATCGGACGAAGCGCAGCGGCGGCGAGGATCGCGAACGACGAAAGGCCGAACTTGCCGGCTTGAGTGATAGCAGTTGCGTATCTGTTCATTGATGTGTGTTTGTGCGTGGGGTACTGAGAACTAGCCCCATTACGCTTCCTTTTTTTCAGCAGCAAGCCAACCTGGGGAAACCCCAAATTGATTCTCACAAAGCTGCCCAAAAAGAATAATTAATTCCCTCTAGGCAACTTTGCGTAGTCTTGCTGTGATTGCGAAGGAGACCAAATACATTTGGTCGACTGCGGCAATCTGTTCACTGAACTGATAAAAAGAATCAAAAAATGGTTAGGAGAGATTGCTTCGTCGGCTAACGCCTCCTCGCAATGACTCGATCATACCGTTTCCCATTTCCATACATGTGAATATACTTAAAAGCCCTTATTAGATTTGAGGTTGTGCCAAGTTCGACGAGCGGGAATTTTTACGATGCCGACTGTATTGTAATAAACGAGGCGGAGAAAAAATCTCCCGCGAGGAAGAAATTGGCCAAGATCGAACCTAATAAGGACTTTTAAAACCTTAAATTGCTTTAGCCACCACTAATCAGAATAGACTTCACAGAAGCCCGACCCAAAATAGCGGTAACTAATCCCCTTCTACCCGTATTCAATTGTTATTTGCTTCACACCCTAAAATCACACGCGCACATTCCAGACTTATTTGTTCTGGAAATTTTTTGAAGATCCGTTTCGATTTATTTTGTGTGCACAGAAGTTCACACAAAAATCGAAGTCTTGATGACAAAATCCGACGTACAGACGTGTCGTGAAGCAGCTCAACCAAGAATAAACTCTCTATTGAGCGAACGGCTGTGTATCAATTCTTGTCGACACAGACAAGTGGAATATGAGTGAAATATTAGATGTTTATTATTTGTTTTATAAATACTCTAATATAATCGTGTAGTTATATAAGCTATCTTTTTAGCGTGTTTTATTGCCGTGTATACATAATGTTTCACTGTTATAGGGCCATTCTTGCAGAACGGCTAGAATTTTATTGATAGCACCTTGCTTGCTGCCAAAGCATTTCAAAGTGCTCTCGAAAACCCTTAGCAACTGCCGCATTAAAAATCTGCACCACCATCACATCAGCCCCGTAGATCTCAATTGTCGTTAAATCTCCAGCAATGCGGGTAAAGCTTGGCGAAGAAAGACCGGTTTTCATTGTTTTTAAAATATTAAGCTGATCCTTTGCCAATTTCTCCTTGTGCACATCTGAAGTGGACTCAGGAGCGATTAAATATTTTCTAACCTTTAATTTAAGTCCAAGCTTGCGATAGTCTTCATAGCGACTGCCAATTGCCTCATAAAAGAGCACATCAGCAGCACCCCCAATAATGCGAACGATTTTATCAGTCTTACTTGCCGTGCGAAGCGTCAGCTCCAAATTGCGGAAAAACTCTTCGCGTCCATATAAAACTTTTACGTCGAGACGGTCCGGAGAGCTTGATTGCAATGCAGAAAGCTGCGGCAGCAGTTGGAGTAGTTCCCGGCCCTTAGCTTCGTGAAGCTCTTTTAGGGTTTCAGGATTAGCGGCTTGAAATAATTTTTTACCGCGCTTAATTACCCAGTGAACAAGCTTTCGCTGGTGCAATTTTTCCAAGGCTGCATAGACGAATTGGCGATGTAATCCCGTGCTGGCAATCACTGGGCCAGCATTTGTCGGGCCAAGCTTTAAAAGCTCCGTGTAAACCTGAGCTTCGTGCTTGGTGAGATCGAAATGCGACAAGGAATCAATAATACTCATGATTACCGGATAAAATTAACATTTTTTAACAGTATAGTCGGGTTTTTAAAAAATGTCATCAAGAAATATTGACATTTTTAACGTGCCTGATAGAATTCAGCTGGGCTTAATACATCGGGGCTTAGATTTGGAAAGCTTTTAAGAGAAAAGGTTAAGGTCAAGTTCAAGCCTAAAACTAAATCTCAAGGTCTGTAGCAAGTTTTGAGGAGTCGTATGCGTAAAGAGTTATTTTCAGCAGCAGTAGTTGTCGCCGCACTTGGATACTTTGTCGATGTATTCGACCTGCTACTTTTTAGCATTTTAAGAGTTCCGAGTTTAAAAGAGCTCGGACTAAACGACGCGCAAATTCTCGAACAAGGCATTCACATTCTCAATCTTCAACTCGGCGGATTAATTTTCGGTGGCATCATCTGGGGAATTCTCGGCGATAAGTTTGGCAGGCTTTCGATTTTATTTGGGTCAATCTTTCTTTACTCGATAGCTAATATCGCCTGCGCCTTTGTACAGAACGTCGAAACTTATGCCCTACTACGCTTTATCGCTGGGCTCGGTTTAGCTGGAGAGCTCGGCGCAGGCATTACTCTAGTCTCAGAATTACTTTCCAAAGAAGACCGTGGCTGGGGCACAACTCTCGTTACTGCAGTTGGTGTTGCCGGGGCAATTGTCGCTGGATTACTAGCGCAAGTTGTCTCCTGGAGAGTTTGCTATTTTATTGGCGGAGTGCTGGGCCTATTGCTTCTCGTTGCGCGCGTGAGCGTTTCAGAATCCGAGGCATTTAAAGCAATTAAATCAAAGTCTCAAGTCAAACGGGGTAGTATCCTGATGCTTTTTTCCACCTGGGACAGAGTCAAGCGTTATCTACTTTGCATTTTGCTTGGGTTCCCAATTATGTTCGTGGTTTATATTTTTGTAACTTTTTCGCCAGAAATTTCAAAAGGACTAAATATCACTGGGGCTGTCTCGGCAGGGACAGGAATAGTATTTTGCTATATTGGAATAACAATTGGCGATTTCCTTTTTGGCGCTCTAAGCCAAATTCTTAAAAGCCGCCGTCGCGCTTCGCTTTTATCGCTACTTGGCCTAACGGTTGGATTATTAATTCTATGGCTAGCACCGCCGCGCTCAACTGCTACAATCTATATCTATTGCACTTGTTTAGGCCTACTTTCTGCAAACTGGGCTGTATTATTAACTAGCGCAGCAGAGCAATTCGGCACGAACCTGCGCGCCACTGCAGCGACTTCGATTCCAAATATGGTGCGCGGGAGTGCAATTCTCTCCACGCTTTGCTTCAAAGATTTAAAATCCTATTTTTCGCCCTTTGATAGCGCTCTGATCGTTGGTTTTGCTTCGATTCTAATTGCCTTTATCGCTCTACAGTTTCTTGAAGAAACTTACGGTAAGGACTTGGATTTTATTGAAGAATAAATAGATTTTATACTCAACAAGTTTGGGCTATTGTAACTAGCAGTTTAGCGGTGCCACCGTATTAATTAACAAATTCGGAGTTGCAGTTTATGACAAGGAAAATTGTTATAGTTATTTTGTCTTTTATTGCCGTATTTTCACTCAGCAAACAAAGCTTTGCAGAATGGAAAGGCTGTGGATGCAAGGGGCCATCAGAAGTCGATTGCTGGACAGGGAAAGTCGATTTACAGTGTTTCGATCGTTGCTTTTACGGCGACATTCGACGCCCTCCAGGATTCAGGGAAAACGCCAATCAACGTTGCAAAAAACAATGTCAAAGTTGGGTCGACAAAAATGCCTGCTGCAACGGACGCACAGTTAATGGTCAGTTTAAAGAAGGCTGCTGCGATCAAATGATTGATTTATGTGCTGCAGCTTGTCCATACAAAGACAAATCTGCAACAACCGAAGCCCAAGCTCCAGGCACACCTTCAAAGTGCGAAGTCGTTGAAGTCGAACAAAGCATTGTCGATCGCTTGGCAAATGCGGCAGATATCAACGCTGAACTCGATGCTGTCTTAAGTGAATATTTAGGGTCAGGTTCAACGACGACAAATGGAACTCCTGCTAATTATTAAGTCGTTGATTAATACAGCAACCAGTAGCTGTGGATTTAAATCAGCTATTGGTTGTTCCGCGTTGTGAATCAACTGCTGCACTTGCAGCCTTGACCCCCTCTGTCCATCCGGCAAGCAAGTCAACGCCGATCAAAATTAGCATTACTCCAAAGGCTTTTTTCAGCACTGCAACTGATAGCTGATTACTAATAGTTGCACCAATCCATGCACCTACCACAGACCCAATCATGATATACACTGCAAGCTTAAGGTCGACATTATTATACTGAAATTGACGGATTACGCCTGACACGGCAGTGGGAATAATTACAGCCAGTGACGTGCCCATCGCTAAGTGTGGGTTGATTCCGAAAATCGCGATTAATGCTGGAATTAAAATCACCCCACCACCGAGGCCAAAAATTCCAGCAAAAGCACCAGTAACAAGTCCAAGTATTACGTAAGCAAACATAGTGTTCCTCTTGTAAGATGCCCAGGATACTAAGATTGGGCAGGAATAAATTTTTCCGCAAGCTTAAATTTAATGTGCGGTCCTTCCTCAGGTGTATCAACAAATCTAAACTCTGACGTGCTGATACCCGCAAAGTCTCTCTCGCTCCTAAAGAACTCAACTAAGGTCTGACCAGCAGCATTCGCTTGGGCTATAACGTTAGCAAACTCATAAGCGATAGCCGCGAAACCGATTTGACTAAGATTGCCGTATTGCTTTTGATAGCGCTCGATAAATTCTGGTTTAATTTCAATGCTTACAAAATGTGCCGCATCCATCGTTCCCTGCGCAACAAGTATTTCGCTCTGACTGTCAAAGTAGTTTGTGCCAAAAGTATCAAACGTTGCTTGCAGTTGTCGGCGCTGAATATAAAATTGACTAATCTGCCCATGCGCTAAAAACACACCAACGATATCAGCTTGTCGTTGTTGGATTTTTAGAATTAAGCTGCGAAAATCATTCTCTGCGGCAGAAACCCGCTCTACTGACACAACCATCTGAGTTCGTGCTGCAGCAACTCGACTTAAGGATTCAGAGAGTATTTCTAGATAAGGGTTATCGCTGAGGATCACTTGGATCTGACGAATCTTACGATCTTCAAGGGCTGCTATCTGAGTCTCCATGAAATCGCGTGAGGAATTCATAAAGCGCATAAAGTATTTTTTACCACGCGATGACTCCTCATCTACGCACTCCCCGACGGTATATATTTTTCGAGCTTCCGCAAGTGGTGCAATGGCCTTACAGAAGGCAACTCCCCAGGTAAAAATTAAGTCAACTTGGTCTCGCTCAACTAATTTATTAAAAGTCGTAATCGCCGCTGCCGGGCTTAGTTCGGCGTTTTCATAGATAAAATTAATTTGCGAGAATTTTTCTGGATTGTCCTTGCGTGCAAGCTCGACGGCATTGCGAATCGCAATGCCGTAATCGGCACCGGGGCCGCTCAGCGTGAGAATCATACCGACTTTGAATGGTCGGAGATTATTCGACGCTGATTGAGTCGGCTCTGCCCAAGTAGCTTGGCTGATCAAAATAGCGATTAATACTGTGAGTGCGAACTTAAAACTTCTAAGTCTCATATTAGTTCCTCTAAAATGCTAAAAGTTGTCATTTGGAGATCCATTCGACTACTTTCCTCGCCATCAATAGCTCGTCAATTGGCTCAGGATGACAGGTTTTCCTGTCATCACTGACCTGCTAGCGGTCTCAACAATAACCTTGTCATCTTGAGTGAGTTGCAAATGAATGAAATGAATTTGCAACGAATCGAAAGATCCCCAAATAAATACAACTGCTTCTTGGCTTGTCAGCCAGAGTAGGTTTTTGCCGCATAGGCTGGAGAGCTTTCGACTTCGGGTTTAACTCGCATCTGCTCGTTAAACCTTCCGCTCAAGATGACAAGTTTTGTTCTCCGCTACGCTTTTCAAGCAGGCCGAGGATCGCAGATTCCCTAAAAACTGTCATATTTGTCGACAGTTATGCTGAGTTATGCGATTAATATTCTATAACTACTGGGTAATAATGTTGTCGGAAAATTCGACACTTTTTGCTGAGAATGAACAAAAAACAGATTATCAAAAGCTTAAGCGAATTTGGCCTGCGCGAAGAGGAGGCTAAATTATATTTAGCAACTCTTACTCTGAATCGCGCCACAGTGTTACAACTTGCTCGTGAATCAGAGATTAAGCGCACAACAGTCTATTCATTATTAGAAGGTCTAATCCAAAAGGGATTAATCAGCCAAGAAGTTGGTGGTGCGCGTAAACGTTATACTGCTGAAGACCCCGACAAGTTAATTGAACTTTTAAAACATCGCCAGGAAAGTTTGCAAGAAATCCTGCCTGAGCTCTCAGCGCTGCAAAGTCTACATGGCGGTGAAAGTCTAATAAAATATTATCAAGGATTGGAATCGATCAAAGGTGTCTATGAAGGATTAATCAAAGATGTCCGTCCGGGGAATGATTATTTTGTAATCTCCGACCAAGCTCAATGGCTCAAGCATGACCCAAAGTTCTTTGAGGATTTTTCTAGACGACGCGGCCGACTAGATGTCAATATTCGGTTACTGTTAGTTAACAATGCTACTTCCTGCGCATACCAAAAACGGGAGCGAGAACTTAATGTAAAAATTAAGCTTCTGCCGAAAGGAACCACGTTAAGAACAAATCTTGTAGTGACGCCACAAAAAGTTGTGATTCATCAACTGATTCCCCCACTTTTTGCTTTAGTCATAGAAAACAAAAGTATTATTCAGATGCAAAGTGAATATTTTAAAATCCTTTGGGAGCGAATCTAGCTAAGCAGACGAAGCATAATCTTCAGTCCAATTTCCACTGAATCACAGATTAACTCTTCCGATAACCCTGTTTCTCCCCTTAATTGAGCGCGCTGCAGGTAGACATAATAGGCTTGTTTTCTGGCTTGTAAAATGACCGGTGGTGGAAGATCATGTTGCAAAGCAATTCCTACCAGTAATAGTCGATCAATCCTTCCATTACCCTCAGAGCATGGATGTATTTTCTCAAAATCGGATTAGGAACCGAAACGCAGCTTGATGACTCTTAGCTTCTAGCTGTTCGACTAATGTTTTTTTTGGGTAGAATCAGGTTATCAAAGATCACTGCTGCGGTGTCATTCTCGAATAACGTACTGCCCTCGATGCCGTTTGTATTATATGTCAGCATCAACTATCGCGTCAGCATCCAAAGTGATGCCGATACAACGCTTCGATTTTCTCTTTGGCTTTTTTACGTGGGACGCTACGTTCATTAATCCAACTATTAAGTGTTACAAAAGACACCTTCAATGCCTGGGCCAATTTTTCCTGAGTAAAGCCAGTTTCTTTGCTTAATTTTCGGAGTTTTAAGGCCTCATCCATAACTTTATAAAGTTTGTAAAGTTATATAAAGTTTAAGTTTTTATAGTTAATCCAATTGGGCAATGGTCTGAACCTTTAATCTTATCGTAAATCTTGGCATCTATAATCTTTTTACGTAGCCCTTCGGCTACTAGAAAATAGTCGATTCTCCAGCCTAAATTTTTAGGTCGAGCGTTTGCACGATAAGACCACCAAGTATAACTCTTGGGCCTGTCTCCATGCACTTCACGGTAGGTATCAATTAGACCTAAATCCAAAAAACTCGAAAACCACTCACGCTCTTCCGGTAAGAATCCTGTGAGCTTCTGCCGTGTCGCAGTTTCTGGATGATGAATATCAATTTCTCGATGACAAATATTAAAATCACCACAAATCACCAGACGCTTACGGTCATTGGGTTTTAATTTTTTAACGGCTTTCGTGAACTGCTCTAGGAATTCATATTTCAAACCCTGGCGCTCATCTCCCGACGTGCCTGATGGGATATAAACATTCCAGAGTAGATACGCGCCTAGGTCCGTCTCTACTAGACGCCCTTCCCCATCGGTAACTTTGTGTCCGAGTTTACGCGGCACAGCTGACTTCGATTCTACTCCATTAGTGTATGTGCCAACCCCCGAGTAGCCCTTTTTTGCAGCAAAGCTTTCGCCTACAGTGTAGTTTTTAAAACGTAATGCAGTAGTGATTTGGTGGGCTTGAATCTTTAACTCTTGTAAGCAGACGATTTGAGGTTTTTCTTTGACAACAAAGTTATTTAATCCCTTCCCCCAAGCGGCGCGAATGCCGTTGATATTCCACGAAATCAGTTTAATCGATCTGCTATTTCTTCTTGCCATTTAAGTTCTACTCTTAGATACTTCAGCAATCATCTAGGAGATTCCCGATGAATCAGCAACAGCAAAATCCACTACTAATCCAAAGAATTATCTGGGGCGCGTTATTTTTTTCGATATTTATTTATGCGCTGGCTTTGAATTTAGCTGCAACAGGCGGAGGCGGTAAGGATATTTCGGAATTAAGTTCAATTTTTCCAGCAATTGCTACGGTTTTAGCTGCATTGTCGCTAACAATTAAAAGTATTGTGTCCAAGCCATTTGCGGCTGCGGCTCAAGCAAATCCGAATTTTAATTCTAATCTCGTAACAATGATTATCAGATTGGCTTTGGCTGACAGTGTTGCAGTTCTGGGTTTTGTGTTGGGTTTTTTGGCAAAACAACCTGAGGTTGCATATCCTTATTTTACTGCTGCCGGGGTGTTAATGATTTTTGCCTGGCCGAAGGAGTAGTTTGAGCGGCTAAGCCAAAGAGAGTTGAAGAAACTTAGGCTTAGGCTTAGGCTTGAACTTTTCCTTAACCTCAGATTACAAGCAGGTGGGTGGAGTATTTACCTTAAATATTTCTTTCTCGCGCAGTGTTGTTGGTCGAGCTAAAGTTCGACGCAAAAAATAACCCCAAAGAAACCTTTCGTTTTCTTTGGCTTTACCTTTCTTTTCCGAACTGGGTGACTTGTCGTCCTAACGGACGACGCTCAAAGTCACAAAAAGAAAGCTTACCGCTTTCTTTTTGCCTTCTTTTTCTTTCTCGCGCAGTGTTGTTGGTCGAAGCTAAAGTTCGACGCAAAAAATAACCCCAAAGAAACCTTTCGTTTTCTTTGGCTTTACCTTTCTTTTCCGAAAAAGAAAGGTAAATGGATGCGGGGGTGGGATTTGAACCCACGACCTCCGGGTTATGAGCCCGACGAGCTACCAGGCTGCTCCACCCCGCGATATGGTGAGATCCTGAGAAGATGGGGGTTTTACGGGACAAAACGGCGGTTGTCAATTACTTCTCTCTAAATCGACGGAAATATCGATAATCTCGCCTACTGGCAAGTTACCCAGCGAGAATTTACCAAAAGAAATGCGGCTTAGGGCTTGCACGGGAAGTCCGACGGATTTGAGGATTTTTTTAACAAAATGCTTACTGCCTTCGGCTACAGTAATTTCTAAATAGCTTTCTGCGCTTGAACATTTTCCTAAGAGTTCAAGCGCGCGGGGGCTAGGCTGGAGATCGTGCACGGCTTTGGCACAAGCTTTGAAGTTGGATTTTTTTAGAGCAATATTTACTCCGTTGAGGAGTTGGCTACGTTTGTCGCGGTCGAGTTTGCCTGAGACTTTTGCCCAGTAGATGCGGTTAATTGAATAGCGTGGGTGCGCGAGTTGTTCAGCGAAGTCCCCGTTATTGGTCAGTAGTAATAAGCCTGAGACGTCGCGATCAAGGCGACCGACGGGAAAGAGTCGTGTTTTGAAATTTTTTACTAAATCGCCAACACATTTTGCGCCGCGAGGATCGGACATAGCGGTGATGATGCCGCGTGGTTTATGGAAGAGGTAGAGTTTTTTATTTTGAATTTCAAGAGTGCGCGGGGTAGATTTTTCGATGAGCTCAATTTTGTCGGTAGCGGGGTCGATGTTTAAGCCGAGCTTAGTAACAATTTCCCCGTTTACTTTGACTTTTCCGGCACTGATTAGTGTTTCGGCTTTACGCCGGGAAGTAACTCCTGCCTGGGCTAAAAAGCTCTGTAATCGCACGTTTTGTGAAGTCCTTGCTTAGTTTTTTGTGATGACAAGGCATAGCAAAAACAGGGCGAAAACCACAGCGATACTGGCCAGGTTGTAAATTTTAATAAAACCTAGTAAATTCAAGACCTTTAGCTACTGAACAGCGATACTAGACGGTGATACTAAGCAGTGAAGCTGAGATTCTCAGATGTCGTTTACTTATTGAGAGATGTAATTAGCAGATGAATTCAAATCTAGCAGAATTAGTGCAAGACAAGGCGGCTTTGCCATCAAAAACTCCAATTCTAGATCGGATTAAAGCGCCTGAAGATCTCCGGGTATTGAGTAAGGATGATTTAAAGCAGCTTTGCGACGAGTTGCGTTACGATCTTGTGCAAGCGGTAAGTGAGGTTGGTGGGCATTTTGCATCAAGTCTTGGTGTTGTAGAATTAACTGTCGCGCTACATACCGTTTTTAACACTCCACATGATCGCATTGTTTGGGATGTTGGTCATCAAGCCTATATTCATAAGATCTTAACTGAAAGGCGCGAGGCAATTCGTCGTGTGCGTCAGTTTGGTGGAATTTCGGGTTTTCCTAAGCGATCGGAAAGTGAGTATGATACTTTCGGTGTTGCGCACGCGGGAACAAGTATTTCAGCGGCAACAGGCATGCTCGAAGCATGTTTCCACGATTACCCGGGGTCAGAATCGCGTTTTGTTGTGGCAGTTATTGGCGATGGCGCTTTGACCGCAGGGATGGCTTTTGAAGCACTGAATCATGCCGGTCAGCTGCACAAAAAATTAATTGTAATTCTCAATGATAATGAAATGTCGATTGCGCCGAATGTCGGAGCGCTAAACTGGGCATTTTCTAAAGCAATCACCAGTGGCTTTACGAATACGGCCCGTAAACATTTCAAATCACTGCATGACAAGGGCTATATTCCCCACACTTTCTATCGCGTGATTGATAAAGCTGAAGAGGCGGCGCAGGGATTTTTCTCAACACCAGCTATGCTCTTTAGTTCATTTGGGTTTCGTTACATTGGCCCTGTGGATGGTCATAATCTCGAGCAAGTAATTGATGCTTTAGAGCGGGCTAAAACTCAAGACGGGCCTGTGCTGATTCATGCGATTACGGAAAAGGGCAAAGGGTATGCACCGGCTGAAGCGGATCCTGTGAAATATCACGGCGTAACTCCTTTTCGACCGGACAGTGGAAGTTTTGTTGCCAACGGTAAACCCAAGGCGCCGTCTTATACAGAAATTTTCGGTAAAACTTTAGTTGAGATTTGTAAGAGCGACCCTCGGGTGGTAGGCATTACGGCAGCCATGCCTGATGGCACAGGACTGACTTATTTACAAAACGAGCTGCCCGATCGCTATTATGACGTCGGGATTGCCGAGCAACATGCTGTAACTTTTGCTGCAGGACTTGCTTGTGAGGGAATGCGGCCGGTTTGTGCGATCTACTCGACATTTCTCCAGCGTGCTTACGACCAGGTCGTGCATGATGTTTGCATTCAGTCACTACCAGTGATTTTTGCGATGGACCGTGGCGGTTTAGTTGGCGCTGATGGGCCAACGCATCACGGTGTTTTTGATATTGGTTATTTGCGCTTGCTGCCAAATATGACGGTGATGGCGCCAAAGGATGAAGTTGAATTGCGCGACATGCTCTATACGGCTGTGCAGCATACGACTGGTCCAATTGCATTTAGATACCCACGCGCAAATGGGCTTGGACTTGATATTTCTCAGCCGCCAAAATTAATTGAAATCGGCAAAGGCCAAATTACTGTTCAGCCGCAAGGCAAAAAAAGTGAGCTCTTGTTAATCGGCTATGGGCTAACTGTAGGTCTTGCAGAAAAAGCTGCCGCAGAGCTTGCGGGGAAATATGATATTCCAGTCACTGTAATCAATGCCCGGTTTGTAAAACCGCTTGATCAGGAACTATTTCGCGAGGAGCTGAGCAAGCATTCTTTAGCAATCAGTATCGAGGATCATGCAGTTCAAGGTGGCTTTGGTAGCGCTCTTTTGGAATTTATGGCTGATGAAGGTCTGAGTTCAACTTGTCGCTTAGTGCGCTTAGGTATTGAAGACTTTTTCGTTGAGCACGGCTCACAGGCTGAACTTTATAAGCTCTGTAATTTCGATGCCGCAGCAATTCTCGATCGTGCGCTAAGCGAATTGAGAATTGAAAAACAGGCTTGCGAGAAGGCCTTGTCTGGAATACTTTAAACTATTCTTTTTCCGCTCTTTCTCATTTTCTTACGAGTAAGCTTTGATCAGCTGTTTCCTTTGCATTTGTAAAAATGCTCGGAGACAGCGGGGTATTTAGAAAGGTTTTTTA
The DNA here is from genome assembly GCA_016786595.1 of bacterium. Taxonomy (NCBI): domain Bacteria; species bacterium. The sequence continues at coordinate 55,968 of JAEUWB010000001.1, forward strand.
TTTCCCAAAAAAGTAGTTCTTAGAGTTATCTGAGTGCTTAGGCTTGAACATGAACTTAACCTTTTCCTTCACCTTGAAGATTAAGGATTAGGATAAGTTCATGTTCAAGCCTAAGCAAAAAATTTACTAAGACAATTCCAAGAACCGCTTTCGCGGGAAATACGCCCATGGAGGGCACAATCAATATGGCAAAAAAACCTAGCAAGGAGTCCGACTTCGCTCAGAAACAAGGAAGTCTGCGAGGAATCGCAATCGTAGAGCATCGAGATTCAGCTAAGAAGCTGATTCAAGCCTTTGAAAATCCCGACAAGAGAACTTTTCATGTCGGGCTCGGCCTAATCCAAAAGATTGTCGAGTGCCTGCTAAACGCTCCAAGCGACGAAAGCAAGCATCACCCCTGGAAAAACCAGGTTCCTGAGGGGCATTGGTCTGAACCAGGGAAACGCGGCATTCATGGTGAACTCTGGCCGACGATCGATTGTGGTAATGGATGCACGGTCATCTTGAAACCAGCGGTCGTCGGAACCGAAAGATCGCCAACGCTCCGCGTGGAGATCGCATTCAGCGAAACCACAGCTTGGCGCGTCAAAAAAGACGCGTTGCTTTGGTTGCACTACTCTGGCTACGACAGTCAAGCGTTGTTCGTTATTTTTGGTGAGAACCCAGAGTGCACGCTAACGCTACCCATTCTCGCAAAGCAACTTGGGATTACGGAACTCCACGAACCCGGTCGCTATCCGCCAGGTGATCCGCCCGGAGAGGACCGTGCTCATACCCTTGGCTGGACAGGCGAAATTCGCGTCCCGGCCAATGCTTGAGACCTAAGGTCTGACGCTTGCCTCTTAAAGGAGAAACAATACCCCGCTTGTCTCTCCTTTAAATTTCAAAAAATTAATGTAATTACTGCTGACAATTAGCTGGCGCGCAACATTTCCAGGCCACACGGACAACGTAAACATACCCAGTCATATGCATACCATTCTCATTCACTTCACAATATGAAGTTTTGACATGCTGTTTAAATACAGCTGCATCTTTAACTGCTTGGCCGCTAGTGCAATAAGCTATCGCATTTGGATCTAATCTAGCAAAAACTTGCTGAGCATAAGATTCTATATAACTCAAATTACGTTGGATACTCTTCTTGCATGCCGCAGCATCACGAGTATCGACAGTAAAAACGCCTGAGATGATTTGATTTTGAAAATCATTATTATCCCGAGGAATGCCGACATAAACTTGATCATCAGAGATCGGAATCCACTTTGTGCCATCAAAATATACGTATAGGCCTTTTCCGCTACATACCTCCAGAGCAACCGCTGGCTTTGCAAAAGGCAAACAGCAACAAAAAATTACTAGGAGTTGTTGAATCAATCTGCGTGTATTAAAAATCGCGTAGAACATTTGAGTACCTCTAGATCAAGCTATTAATAGCTACCTGAATTTTGAGTTGAACATGCTTGAGGATTCGCTGTGCAGCAGTAGCAGGAAGTCTGGCTAATCTTCGCTGAATGCACGAGCAAGTTTTGGCAAAATTCCGAATCTTTGGTTGCTGATATTTTTTCAGGCAATTTAGTTTCAATACAACCCTCATAGCGGGGCGTAGCTGCTAACTTATGGTAGTCGTAATCGATTTTCAAATTTTGTCGGGCTTTATCAATCAGTATTGTAGGACGTTTAGCATACAGCGCGCAAACATCTCTATAACCAAAGCGTTCAACGTATCGGCCAGTTGCTTGCAAGACCTCAGCACGTGGTTTCTCAGTGCTGCTACATGGCGGACAACTCTCTTGAGCGAAGATTGCTGATGGAAATAAAATGAATGCGCTGATGAATATTTTTTTAAGGTTAAACACTGCCTTTACCTCTCTAACAGATATATCGTAGGGCACAATATGATCGGTTTACCAGAAAAAATCGCGTTAATCTAGCCTAGTTTTTGATTTATTATTCAATACGCGCCCTAGTACTTTTCTGAGCCATTCAATACCCCGCTTGTCTCTCCTTTAATACTTGCCAGCGATATTTAGTTTCACTCCATCAAAGCCTTTGCCACGAAAGAAGTAAAATTCACTGATCTTCGTATTTGAATAGTAGGAGCGGAAAGCAGGCTCTATTCTAGTTACCGCCCGGAAGTGTTTACTAATTTCCGGGGCAACGCTCGGACTTCGCAGCACGAGAAATAAATCCTTGCCCTTTAACTCTGCAAAACCACCCCAGATATCAAACTGGTTCATGCGCCGATCGTTAAAATTGCCTACGACGATCGGCAAATCAGTCTTCGTATAAAATGAAAGCGCCGAAGCCACATCGTAATTCTCTGTCAAAATCCCTGAAAGCTTTCCTTGCTCGGCACTATTTCGCAGCATCAACTTTACAGCTTGCTCTCCCAGCGAATTCCAACCAATAAGTTTTTTCATCGGCAATTTATCGCCTGAAATACCCAGGGTAAATCCACTTAGTAGGAAAATGACTCCAACCAGAATAATAAAATTCAAGCCAATTGCTGGCGCTAAATAGTTTTTAATCGGCCGAATCTCTTCCGGATTAGTGCGATGCAAATAAGCAAAAAGCATAACCCAAGTTAGATAAAATGGTGCTGGCCAATTGGCATAAATTGGCTTGGTAAAAGAAAGCGCCAAGCAAAGTCCACCAAGAATCAGACAGGGTGCTAAAAAATAAAGTACTACATAGTCGCCCGATCGCCAGCGTCGATAAGCTTTAACAATTGAGACTAGAATTAAGAAAAATAAAATTGGGCCAATCAAGCCAAGCTGACCGCCAATTAGTTCAGCAAAAAACTTCGGGCGAAATAATAAGCCCTTCTGCGAAACCAAGTGTCCTGAATTATGCAAAAACGTGACCCAACCGTGTTGAGAATTCCAATATAGAATTGGCGCAAGTATCAGAAAGATTATAGCCAAGCCTGCCAGGAAACTTTTTGACCGCAGCGCTCCGCGATAAGGCTTAGAAACAAACGCTAGTAAAAGTAGTGAAACGGGTAAAACTAGAATTGTAAATTTAAATAATGCTCCGATTCCACAAAAAACCCCAAATAATAGCCAGGCTGACTTTTTCCCCGTCAAGGCATCGAACCCAGAAGCTAACGCCAACATATAGCAAGCAAGCATCGCAGGGTCTGTTGTCATTAAGACTCCCAAAAAAGAGAAAAAAAGCATGCTACGGATACAGAGAAAGGACCCTAAGGCGAATGACGGGTTGGTTAGTCTGGCGATTGGAAAGAAAATTGCCAGTGATAAAAGTAAATTCGAAGCCCATGCACCAAAACGCACGCCAAACTCAGTGTCCCCAAAGAGTAGCGTCGTATAGTTAATTAAAATCGCAACGCCTGGTCCCTTACTGTAATAACTCAGGTCTGGGCGTTTCGACCAATCCCAGTAATGCGCTTCGTCCGGAGCTAAATTCCACGAGGTAAAATAAATAAAGGCTAACTGCGCTAAGCTATAGACAGTGAGCATTAAAAAAAACGCCCAATAGACGTAGCGATAGTTCTTGTAAGTATTTTGCTCTGTGGCAATTAAGTGCTGATTACTTGGTCCTGTTCCGATCGACTGCCCGTAATTACTGGAGTGTATCGCTTTCAATTGATAACAAAAACATCCACGCGGCGGTTCAACTGACGTCCTACGTCGGCTTCATTTGAAGCCAATGGACGCCGTGCCCCTTGAGACTCAACAAAAATACGATCTAAAGCCACGCCCTGTGCAGCCAGAAAAGCAGCGACTGAGCGCGCCCGTGCTTCAGCAATTTTATCATTTTCATCAACCGTGCTTGCGTTATCGCTGTGGCCAACAACCTGAATCTTACGAGCACGCGGGTTACGCTTGTAAAGATCAGCAAATTTCTGAAGATCGTCCGCAGACCCAGATCGTAGGGCAGCACTCTTATCATCAAAAAATACGCGCGCGCTATATTGTGGAATGCCTGCGCCCTTGACGCGGCCATCGAGAGAATCTTGAAGATTTTGTAATTGACGTTGGTTTTCTAAAACGCGAATGCGCATTTCGTCGAGTTCCGCTTGTTGATCGAGATCCGTCGATTCAGCAAGATCGAGCCCCGCTCCAGTAATCAAGCCATCTGCTGCGCCAAAGCCTGCGCCGATTGCAGCACCTGGTCCGGTTGCTCCAACTTGATGCCCAACAACAGCTCCTGCCCCTGCGCCCCAGCTTGCGCCAAGAATTGCCCCGGCAACACTCTTATCTGGTCCCGGAGTCGGATGACAACTAGCCACGATTAAACAAAAAAGGACGCAATATATTTTTCGCATAAATATCCCTTACAAATCTCTCGATAACCTATAAAACTACTTGATATAATGTAACAGCCTGCTCCACAAGCTAAAAATACCTGGGGGTTGTTTAGCTTGTTTTTTAGTATGAAATTCTCAAAATACGAGTTTCTAGTAGCCTTAAATCCAATAAACTCGAATTTAGTTTATTGATGGGACAGCCGATAGTTTTCTCATGAGTATTAAGCAGCAAAAAGGATTCACCCTAGTAGAATTGATGGTCTCGGTTGCCTCAATGGGCATACTTGCAGCTGTGTGCGTGCCGCATATCAATGACTATGTCGTAAAAGTTAGAAATGCTGAAGTGGTTTCCAATCTACGTAACGTCATTGTCTCTCAAGAAGCTTTTTGGTCAATGCAAAATCGCTATGGCACTGAAGCGGAATTGATAGAGAGTGCAGGTCTGACAAAAAATGATCATATTAATTTTGTTTTTCCACCGATACTAACTGAAGCCGAAGGGCCAGATGGGCCGCTCCCAGTTGATCCATTAGATGTTCAGCTAGCAAACTACACGATTAAAGCTGTCCACGGAAAAGCTACCTTTGATAATTATGGCACAGGACGTAATCAATATCACTGCTATGCTTATGGTTCTTGCCGTAACGAAATCATGAGCTTAAGTCCATTGACTTTCTACCCCTGCCCAGCAGGAACTCCTGCATCGTCTGAGGGCTCATGTCCTGATTTAGCAGAAGTAGTGGAACTTGGCGATATGCCGATGTGAATGTAATTTACGAAACGTTCCAGAGAAACTCTGATTAAGTCCGAGGTTCTCTAGGTTTTAATATCGAACAAATTCCGTAACCAGGGCACTGAAAAATCATCCTTAGCTAGCACCTCATTGGACCAATTTCACAGCAGTAACCAAATGTCCGCTACTAAGTGGCTGCAACAACTGCACTGTTCGCCCATGCGGGTCTACTACGGTCGTAAACCCCGTATTAGTTACGCGCAGCATAAATCGCCTGGTTTCAATCGCACGAAATTGCGCCAGTAACTGGTGCTGCAGCGAAGCAATGCTTGGGTCGTACCAAGCATCATTTGTAAAATTGACTAAGAGATTTGCCCCTGCCGCAACTGTTTTTCTACTATAGCTTGACACAATGTCTTCGTAACAAATCAGTGCGCCAATTTGTAATTCTTTGCCCTGTAAGACAATCCTAATTGGGCGGGAAGATTCGCCGCGATCAAAATTACCACTGAGCGGGCTGAGTTTTCTGACAGTTGGGTAGTAATCAGCAAACGGTAAATATTCCCCAAAAGGCATCAAGCCCTGCTTGTAATAATTGCCGACAACAACGCCCTGGGAATTACGCGCTAGAACAGCATTATAACTCGCAAACTTAATTTCCTTCTCCAGGTCAGCTGGAAAAGGAATCTGGGACATACTTTTTTTCTGCTCAATCTCTGCTGTCGTCCGTTCACGATAGGACAATGTTCCATAAATCAAAGGAACTTCTGCCTCGGGATAAACATCGAACTTAGTATTTTTGAGAATCAACTCGGAACTTGGCACAAAAGTTAAGTCGCTGGATTCTGGCCAAAACAATACTTCTGCTCCAGCCTGGACGGCCTCAGCTGACAAGCTCTGATAGCGTGCTAGATTTTCTTCACGTTTCGAGGCGTCATTCACGGTAAAAGCATCAATATTTGCTTGAACCAAGCCAACTTTAACTTCAGGAGCTTTGTCGATTAAAGCTTGAACCGCCTGCGAGCGCATCCCTCCAAGGGCAAGTAAGCCAAAGAAAAAGCCAAAGGTTAAGGCCAGTCCCCGACTACTTTCCGCTTCATTCCTGCGGAGCGAAACCAACCGTGAAGCAACAAAAATCATCACAGCACTTAAAAGTTCAAGTGGCACGAACTCAACGAGTGAAACAAAAGGAGTAAAAATTATTTGCGTGTGCGCAAATGTCCAGGGGAACATCCGCCATGAAGTTACTTCAGCAAGAAAATACGCAGCGCCAAGCAGTATGCCCCAAAATAGGGAGCTTCGCGCTAAAAGATAGCGATAAATAATTCCTGCGCCAAGATAAGGCAAAGCCGAAACCAGACAATAGAGAGTAAAAAGTAGCGCCCCGATTGCATCGGGAAATCCGCCAAAATTAACTAAGGTTCTAGTCAACCAGTGCATGCCCAGGGCATGCGTGCAAACACCAAAGAGAAAAAATCCCCAAAGCGATAAATTACTACGCACCGCAAAGCAAAAGGTAATCACGGCCGCCCAGCCCAGGAACATGCTGTAGGCTGTCTCAGGCATGTGGAACGCTGAAGCGGTTAATAGTGCGGCAAGGATGTAGGGAAAAAGTTTCATGTGAGCGTTAGGATATTAATACACTTTCATATAGACTCATCAGACGTTTTAATAAAACATGTCATCTTGAGCGAAAGCTTGAACGAACGCAGTACGTTCAAGCTGCAGTCGAAAGATCTCTAACTTATTTATTTGGAGATCTTTCGACTGCGTTTTGAATTCGTTACCACTCATTCAAAACTTCGCTCAAGATGACATGTTTTATCGTAACAGTAAGTATATTTCCGTGAAAATTCTTTTGTTGTAGGCATCTAGATTCGGCAACCGAGACACTTAAAATGGCGAAGTATAGCGTGCTCGCGATCCAAGCTTAGCTTCAATCCAAAGTAGGCGGTTATACTTTTCAACGCGTTCTCCGCGGCACATTGAACCTGTCTTGATTTGCCCTGCATTTGTGGCCACAGCTAAATCAGCTATTGTCGTATCTCCGGTCTCACCAGATCTGTGCGAAATCACAGAAGTAAAACCTGCCTCACTGGCCATGGCAATCGCATCAAGAGTCTCTGTCAGAGTCCCAATCTGGTTAAGCTTGATTAGAATTGAATTTGCCGCCTGCTCTTCAATCCCACGGCGCAGACGTTCTGTATTCGTAACAAATAAATCATCCCCAACGAGCTGCATTTTTGCTCCAAGATGCTTAGTCAAGGTTTTCCATCCATCCCAATCATTTTCTGAAACGCCGTCTTCGATACTGACAATTGGATATTTTGTCGCCCAAGTCGCATAAAGCTCAACTAAATCAGCAGCCGAGTAGCTTTTAGGGTCACCTGACTTTTCAAACTTATAAGTAAATCCTTGAGCGCTCTCCTTGACGAGCTCACTTGAAGCAACATCGAGAGCAAGTGAAATTTGTTGACCAGGCTGATAGCCCGCGCGTTCAATTGCACGCATTAAATATTCAAACGCCTGCTCTTGAGACTCAAGTCGTGGAGCATAACCACCCTCATCCCCTACTGCAGTCTCAAAACCATCATCCTTAAGTAGTGAGCCGAGTTTTTTAAAAACTTCAGCTGCCATGCGCATCGCCTCGGAGAAAGTCTTAGCTCCGTGAGGGACAATCATAAATTCTTGAATATCCAAGCTGTTATTTGCATGTGCCCCGCCGTTAATCACATTCACAAGCGGCACTGGCAAGGTCAAAGCACTAGATCCCCCGAGATGTTCATAAAGGTCCATTTTACGTGAAGCCGCCACCGCATGGGCAATTGCTAAACTTGTACCCAGAATTGCATTAGCGCCTAGGCGCTGCTTATTGGCCGTACCATCAAGAGCCAACATGGCCTTGTCAACTGCGCGTTGATCGCTCAGATCCGCACCAGAAAGAGTCTGGGCGATTTCCGTCACGACATTTCTTACAGCCTGCTGTACGCCCTTACCGCCAAAGGCTTTGTCCTTAGTGTCACGTAATTCAATTGCCTCAAATTGCCCGGTCGAAGCGCCAGAAGGAACGCTTGCCGACCCAACGGCACCATCGGTTAAAGTTGCGCGCACTGCGACGGTTGGGTTTCCACGCGAATCAATCACCTGCAAAGCTTCGAGTTTAGACAATTGAGATTTCATGTTGTTTATTAACTTCCCTGGCTGAGATTAATAAATTTGGCTATAGTCATGGGAGGTCTGCGGCTAAACGTAGTTTAGAACAGACCCATGAGGGCATAAACTATACTATGCTATATAAAAAATAACAAAACCCGTTGTTCCATGAGAAAGCTGCGTATTTATATCTTGATTCTGACAACCTGTGGGTTAATTTTCTTTACAGTCTTTGGCAAACGCGGCGTGCTTGAATACTTGAGTCTCAAGTCAGAATTAACTGCCCTAGAACATGAGTCCAGTCGCATTGATAAAGAAACTTTTCAAGCAAAAAAAAGCATCAACGATCTCAAGACCGACCAGCTGGCACTAGAGGCCGAAGCACGTAAACGCCTCGGCTTGGGCCGCCCCGATGAAATTATTTACGTGCTTCCTCGCAATCCAGTGCAACCGAAAGACTCCACTCAAAATTAAAAGATTCACAATGAAACGCAAAGCACCTCGCATCAATCGTACCAAGCCCGACGATCTATCGAAAATTTTAAGCCAAACACTCAAACGCAAAAATTTAGACCATAAATTAAAGCAGTATGCATTTTTCCAGGATTGGAGCGAGATTCTCGGGGAAAAATTAGGAAAAGTTACCAAACCAGAGAAAATACTGTATGGTCGCCTTTTAGTTGTGCAGGTAAGTAATACTGCATTACTTCAGGAGCTTGCCTTGAAAAAACAAGAAATTCTAGCGCTTGTTCGGGCGCATCGAGATGCTCCTGTCGTTGAAGATATACGCTTTGTACTGCGTGGGCCGCTCAGGGAGAAGAGTGGCAAATAAAGCGCAACGCCCAAGGGGATAAGGTTTGCAATGAGCATCGAAATTTTAAAAGATTTACAACAGCGCGGCCTGATTCAAGACATTGCCGCTGCAGAAGAATTAAGCAAGCTCTTTAGTTCAGGTTCTGTAACTTACTACTGTGGGTTCGATCCCACTGCAGATAGCTTGCATGTCGGTAGCTTATTGCCACTAGTAATGATGAAACGCCTGGCTCAAGCCGGCCACAAGCCGATTGGCATTATCGGCACCGCAACTGGTATGATTGGCGACCCTTCAGGCAAACAAGCCGAGCGGGTCTTAATGACTGCAGATGAAATCCAAAAAAATGCTGCAGGCATTGAAGCTCAAGTTAAAAGCATTGTCGGGCCGCAAGTTAATACCGTGTGTAACGGTGACTGGTGCTCCAAACTAAGCATGCTTGAGTTTTTACGTGATGTGGGCAAACATTTTTCTGTCAATATGATGCTCGGTAAAGATTCTGTGGCCAAACGGCTGGATGATCGTGAGCAAGGAATTTCATACACAGAATTCAGCTACATGTTACTGCAGGCATACGACTTCTACGTGCTGAACGAAAAATACAATTGCAGTCTGCAAATCGGTGGCTCTGATCAATGGGGAAATATCACTGCGGGCATGGACTTCATTCGTAGAAAGTCGGGCAAGCAAGCTTACGGCATGACATTTCCGCTCTTAACTACTGCCTCAGGTGCAAAATTTGGCAAGACCGAAGCAGGCAACGTCTGGCTCTCCAGTAAACGGACTTCGCCCTATAAATTCTACCAGTTTTGGCTGAACACTGCGGATCAAGACATCAAACGTTATTTAAATTTCTTCTCGCTAAAGTCCACTGCTGAAATTGAAAAACTCTGTAGCGGGCCTGTCGAAGCACGCCTAGCACAAAAAGCCTTGGCTGAAGAATTAACAATCCTTGTGCATGGGGCCAGCGCTTTAACTCGGGCGCAACATGCTTCGAGCATTCTCTTTGGTGAGCCGCTTGAGGGAGTCGACCCAGAGCTACTAGAGGAGATTTTCAGTGACGTGCCTTCGGCTTCAATTGCCAAATCAGCCATTCACGGAGATGGTATTGGGATTGTCGATCTAATGACACAGGCTGGCGCAACAAGTTCCAAAGGCGAAGCACGGCGCCTTGTCGAAGGCGGCGGAATTATGATCAACAACAATAAAGTATCGGGCATCGATCAAAAGATACAGTTTCAAGAATTTATCGGTGGGAAACTTGCCTTAATTCGCATCGGGAAAAAACGCTACCATCTCGTGCGCGTAGAAGAACGATAATAGGTCCAAACTTGAATCCTTTTGAGCTAAATTTCACGTTTCAAGGTAAAGTAAAAAATTGGATTTGGCAGCTTTTCAGGCCAAGCATTAAATCTGTACTTGGATTTAATCAGCTCAGTAAATTGTATGCTGCAGTCCCTGCAGGCCTGAGCGTTGATTCCTTTCTTGAAACAATCATCAAAGTTTTTAAGATCAAAATCGACATTTCCGAGGAAGACTTAGCACGCATCCCTAAGTCTGGCCCACTTGTCGTGATCTCCAATCACCCGTTTGGCGGCATTGAGGGGGCAATTCTTGGTCATGTACTGCGAAAAGTCAGGCCTGATACTAAATTTATGGCAACCTTCATTCTCGGTAAAATTCCTGAATTAAGGGACTTTTTTATCCTCGTTGATAATTTCGGCAGTCGCCAAGCACTGAAGAAAAACTTAAAGCCGTTGCGTGAGAGCATGGACCATCTAGCCCAAGGGGGCGTGCTCGGAGTGTTTCCTTCCGGAGAAGTTTCACATGCGACTTGGAGCAATTTTGAGGTCGTTGACCCTGTCTGGAGTAACACAATTGGGCGGATTGTGCGCAAAGCACACGTTCCGGTGTTACCGATTTTTGTGGTTGGTAAGAATCGTTTATTTTTCCAAATCGCAGGCTTAATTCATAAGCGCTTGCGGACGATCCTGCTGCCGCGGGAACTCCTGAACACCAGAAACAAAACGATTAAATTACTGATTGGCGGAATAATTCCGGTGCAAAAGCTAAATAGCTTCGAATCAGATCAAGCCGTCACTGATTATTTACGCTTGCGCTCCTATATCCTCAAAGGCAAGTTAAACCATGAGTTGAAGCACAAGCATACTGACACTAGAACTCTCAGTCCGGTTGTCGACGAAACTCCGCAACATTTACAAATTCATGATTTGGAAAATCTTCCCGAAGACCAGCTACTCCTAGCCAATGCAGATCATGACGTATACTTTGCCCGTGCCAAGCAAATCCCGAACATCCTTAGAGAGATTGGCAGATTGAGAGAAATTACCTTTCGCGAGGTGCATGAAGCTACTGGCAACAGTATCGATCTTTCTGTGCATGACGAATATTACTTACATATCTTCATCTGGAATCGCGCCGGTCAGGAAATAGTTGGTGCGTATCGGATGGGAAAAACTGATTCCATTCGCAGACATCTTGGCCATAAGGGGCTCTACACTAGTACTCTTTTTGCCTACAATGACCGTCTCTTAGATCAAATTGGACCTGCACTTGAAATGGGTCGGAGCTTTATTCAACAGAAGTACCAGCGTAGTTATTCGCCGCTGCTACTGCTTTGGCAAGGTATCGGACGCTATGTCGCGTTAAACCCGCGCTATAAGTGCCTCTTTGGTGTTGTCAGTATCAACAATGACTACGACACTCTTTCCCGCAAATTCATCGTAAATTTCTTGAAAGCCAGTAACTATTTGCCGGAGTATGCTAAGTTGTTAAAAGCACGAAACCCGATGAAAGTTGACAATCGTAAGGGTCTTGGGACAGCCTCGGTAGTAACAAGCATTGAAGATGTAGACTCAATTGTTGAAGAAATCGAGCATGATGGCAAACGCATCCCAGTTTTATTAAGGCAGTATTTAAAACTAGGCGGTAAGTTGCTGGGTTTTAATGTTGACCCTGAATTTGGTAATGCTTTAGATGGGTTAATCCTTGTAGATTTAACGAAGACCGACCGGAAATTGCTCGATCGTTATCTTGGCAAAGACGGTGCTCAGGCGTTTTTAAGTTACCATTTCCAGAATCACCCAACTGACAAAGTAGAAACCCCAAAAGAAGAGGAGATATTGTAAAGATTTAGCTCTATTTTGCCGACAATATCTTTAACTGTAAGCATTATGTCAGACCTCTCTGAATCAGCCCTGAAATGTCTCTCCGGACATGGTCCCTTGGGGATTGTTTTGTCTGGTGGGGGCTCAAGAGCTGCTTATCAAGTTGGAGTTTTAAAGGCTCTGGCACAAAATCTAGAAGAGTCTCGCGGCGATATTTCAGTAATTATCGGAGCAAGTATTGGCTCAGTAAATGGCGTACTTTTTGGTGGATTGCTGCAGACGATGAAACCTGCTGAAGCAGTGAAGGTTCTCGAGGCGGTGTGGATTGAAAGAACTTTCAGAAATACTTTTCGCGGCCGACCGAGTAATGCTTTTTTTCGCGCGATTAAAGTCGCTTTCTTGAAATATTCCTCTCCGACTCCAGACATGACGAGCGCTTTTATTTTCGATCCGGCCCCTTTAATGGAGCGCATTGATGGAATTCTCGATGAGCAGGGCGGGCTAACTTTAACAGATCGGCCGACTACTCTTCACGCTGTTGGCGTGATGACAACTGTCGAGGGTAGTAAGCGTAAGCCCTTGCTTATCGCTACCGCTAAGCAAGCATTGACGGCGAATGATTTGCAGGGCGCGATTTACGATATTCGTTACGTTCCAAAGCTTGGAGCAAAGCATGCTTTAGCCAGTGCGGCGTTACCGTCGGTGTTACCTCCGGTTGAGCTCGACATTGAAGAGAGCAATGTGCGCCTCGTCGATGGTGGTATTTCAGAGAACATTCCGGTTGATCCAGCAGTGCGCTTTGGTTGTGAGCGCATTATTTCAATTGATATTTCTGGGCGGACGTGGTGGCACGACCGCTATGGTCGCTCGCACGACACGCGTGAGGACTGGGAAGTTGATCCGATTAACGAAAGTTTTTGTTTACGTCCGCCGTTAACATTTACAGCAAGAAACGTTGAAGGGCTTGGAAAAACTCTGCGAGCTGCGGTAGCTGGCTCAGCGAGTGATTTTATTTCTGCGCTTGGGCCGACTTGGCCGATTTACCGTATTCTTAAATCCAAGCTGGGGGAAGAATTAGCATACGAAGTAATGTCATATGTTGCCTTGCACCCCGACTACACCAGGGCTTTAATTGAAAAGGGTTATAAAGACACGCTTTCTAGGATTGAAGAATTAAATCAATTTAGTCCCAAGCAAAAGCTAGAGACTAGTCCTGAGCTTGGTTAGTAATCCGTTTGGAAACTACCCAAAGAAAGTCTACCGTTTTCTTTGGTCCAACCTTTCTTTTTCGCAAAAGAAAGGTTGGCGATGGGTGGATTCGAACCACCGACATCGGAATTATGAGTTCCGCGCTCTAACCAACTGAGCTACATCGCCGTGAGATGTTAACGAAGATGCACGATTAGACTTTGATGGTGCTAATTGTGACTTGAGACGAGCTATTCTTGATTTGATACAATTTTCCGCTAGGAAGTTCAAGACATGACAACTTATTGCCAAAAACAAGGCCTGTATCGATGCCGATTTTATAAGGTTGGTGCAGTAAGACTTCGCGGTGGGGGGTATGGCCGAAGACGACCAGGGCTTTAAAGTTATGGATATTGGCGATGAATTCATCGCGGATCCAAAAGACGTCGCCATCATTTTGTAGATTAATTTCGCGGAAAGGGTTTAAGCCGGCATGGACGGTAATGTAGCCTGGGAAGGTGATGATGCTATCGAGGTTATATAAAAAATTGCGATGTTCCTCGGGTAGTTTGGCGGCCATTTCTTCGGCGTTGTCGAAGACTGAAATTCCGTAGCTTTGAATTGTTTCCAAGCCGCCGTTATGTAGGAAGGCCTGGCCTAAGCGTCCGCCGAAGCCGAAAAAATCGAGCATCATGTCTTCATGGTTACCTTTCAAGAAGCGCGTTGCGGGGTAGCGTTTTTTAAAATCGATCATTAAATCGATGACAGCTTTTGAATTGGGACCACGGTCGATATAGTCGCCGAGGAAAATTACTGCATCGTCTTGAGATAGTCCTTCTTGGTTTACGAGGTAGTTGAGCATGACGGCTGGTTCATCTGGGCAGCCGTGCAGGTCCCCGATGACGAAATAGCGCTTTGCAGTGATTTGTTCTAATTTAGAAGCCACAAAAAATATCCGGGTAGACTATACCTTACATCTATTTCCTTAAGAAGGCTTCAATTAACATCGGACTTAAAAGTTGCGCAATCTCAATACTGGAAATCGATTTTCCTGTTTCATTTAATACAGTTGAATTGGTGCCGGGTTCAAGGCCGCAGAGTGAAATATCTTGAAATGGCGACAAATCAGCTGTTAAATTAAGTGAAAAGCCGTGGTCACTAATGCCATTTTTGACTTTAATGCCGACGGCGCCAATTTTCTTTGAATTGAGCCAAAGCCCAGCGTGTTTCTGGGATAAATTAATTTCTGGGTTGATTTCGTAGTGTCTTAAGCACTCGGCGATTGAACTTAGGCCCAGAGTGACAAATTTTCGTACAGAAATCGACCGCCGCAGTAAAACACTCGGGTAAACAACAAGTTGTCCTGGTCCATGAAATGTTAATTCACCGCCACGCTGAGTATGATAAATTTTGTGTTGTGCATGATGGTTTGCACTAAGAGTAGAGCGTATGCCAGCGGTAATTAGATTGGGATGTTCGCAAAAAAGTATTGCGGCAGAGAGTCTTTGTTCGCGAACGGCTTGGCGGTGGCGGGCTTGAATTAAGCGTCCGGAGCTATATGCCAGTGCTGGACAAAAGAGGGTTTCGATATTTTTTATTTTAGTCTGCTGAAGTGGGCCTGAATTAGTTAGAGATTGCACAGTGGATTTCAGTTAATTGAATTTTAGTTAATTAATTTAGCAACTCGTTCCCAGCGAACAGAGCCGTAACGTGAGCCAGCGTTCCAGGACCAATAGATAATAAAAGCCTTACCTTCGATATCTTCTAGTGCGACTGGGCCAAAATAGCGACTATCTTTGCTATTCATGCGATTATCTCCGAGGACAAAGTATTGATTGTCCTGAAGCGTGACTGGCCCATAGTTACCGTGGTGCAGCTCCGAGATATTTGGATCGGTAGAGACGATGACCTGCTCGAGATCGCTAAAGACACCGTTAATGTATGCTTGAAAATTTTTTATTTCGATGGTTTCACCAGGGAGTCCGATGATTCGCTTAATAAAATGTTCATTTGCATTATTGCCTTGCACGAGTTCTTCGAAGCCTGGGCGCACATCAAAAACCACCACATCGTTTCGCTGCGGTTTACGACTAGGCGTTAATCCAACAAAAAATTTCGGCAAATTTGCGCCATAAAAAAATTTATCGACAAGGATGTAGTCGCCAACTTTTAGCGTTGGAAGCATTGATTCGGAGGGGATTTTAAACGATTGGAAAACAAAAATTCTGAAGAGCACGACAAGTGCGATAGTTAGGGCCAATAACATCAACCAGCCACTAAAACTTAAAAATGGCTCATGGCGTGCAGCATTTAGGTGGCGCTTCTGCAATTCTTCTAAGCTTAAGCGTTCTTGCGGGTGAATGCGTTTGAGGGTCATGACTCGTTTAGTGAATTACTTATCGATTTTAAGCACAGCCAAGAAAGCCTCCTGCGGGATACGCACCGAGCCGACTTGTTTCATGCGCTTCTTACCTTCTTTCTGTTTCTCTAAAAGTTTGCGTTTGCGGGTAATATCTCCCCCATAGCACTTAGCTAAGACGTTCTTACGCAGTGCTTTAACGTTACTACGGGCAATGACTTTATTGCCGATTGCTGCTTGAATTGGAATTTCAAACATTTGCCGTTCAATCAAATCTTTCATGCGTTCGACTAACTCACGTCCGCGATAAATCGAATTATCGCGATGTAAAATAATACTTAAGGCATCTACGTTCTCGCCATTAACTTTGAGATCCAGCTTCACTAGATCTGACTCTTCATAATCCGAAAACTCGTAATCAAATGAAGCATAGCCTTTAGTTGAGCTTTTGAGCTTATCATAAAAATCAAGCACAACTTCATTGAGGGGTAAATAATAGACAATCTTGGCTTGGCCCCCCGGGAGGAACTCCAGTGATTTTTGCCGCCCACGCTTATCTTCACAAAGCGTTAGGACTGCGCCAAGAAATTCTTGCTTAACGTGAACTGTTCCGAGGATAATTGGCTCAAAAATCTTGTCAATATTTGTCAAGTTGGGAAACTTCGCTGGATTATCAACCGTAATCGTCGAACCATCTGAGAGCTGAATGCGATAAACTACCGTAGGCGCAGTGGTGATAATATTTAAATTAAATTCGCGCTCGAGTCGCTCTTGCACAATTTCCATATGCAAGAGTCCAAGATAACCGACGCGAAAGCCAAATCCCAAAGCCGAAGAGGTTTCTGGTTCAAAGGCAATCGCTGAGTCATTGAGCTGAAGTTTTTCCAGTGAATCGCGCAGCACGTTAAAATCAGCGTCGTCTGTCGGATATAATCCAGAAAAAACAAAGGGCTTAACAACTTGAAATCCCGGGAGAGCCTGAGTTGTGGGGTTTGAGACCGCTGTAATTGTATCACCAATTTTTGCATCACGAATATTTTTAATACTCGCCACGACAAACCCTACCTCACCTGCAATTAATTCCGCTACTGCCTTTGGCCAAGGGGCGAAAACTCCAAGCTCATCGACTTCATACTGTGCACCGGTCTGCATAAATTTGATTTTACTACCGACCCTGATCGCTCCGTCAAAGACACGGACTTGGACAATTACACCACGGTAGTTATCAAACCAGGAATCAAAAAGTAAGGCCTTGAGTGGCGCGTTTACGTCGCCAACCGGAGGAGGAATAATCTTCACGATACTTTCCATTAAGGCTTCAATGCCCAGTCCCGTTTTCGCACTTACCGGAACGGCAATCTCAGCATCTAGACCTACAACTTCGCGAATTTGCAATTTAGTCAGCTCAATGTCTGCTTGCGGGAGATCGATTTTATTAATTACAGGAAGAATTTCAACGTCATTGGCAATCGCAGTATAGCAGTTAGCCATAGTCTGAGCCTGCACTCCTTGAGCTGCGTCCAAAACAAGCAAGGCGCCGTCACAGGCAGCAAGGCTGCGTGACACTTCGTAATGAAAGTCGACGTGACCAGGAGTGTCAATCAAGTTTAATTGATAGAGATTCCCATCTTGAGCTTTATAAGCGAGACTCACCGAACGTGATTTAATCGTAATGCCTCTTTCGCGTTCAATATCCATATCATCAAGGAGTTGTTCTTGCTTTTCACGAGCAGACACAGCTCCCGTAATATCGAGAATGCGATCAGCTAAGGTCGACTTACCATGGTCGATATGAGCAATAATTGAAAAATTACGGATAAAACGTTGATCAGAAACAAACATTATGAAAACTTCTTAGGGTTTCGAGTAGTCCACGGTCGAGTGTTACCGTTTGAGACCAACCGAGTTGAGATTTAATTCTTGAATGATCGATTACACTACGGCGTTGTTCACCTAGCATTGCAGGTCCGTGAAGGATTTCGGACTTAGGTTGCGTAGAAAAAATATCACTAAAAGCCTTAACTAAGCTGGCGGTAATTTGATTAACAGATGTTTCGATACCAGTGCCAACATTAAAGACAGCAAACTTTTCGCCCGTTTGCCGATGCAGGGCTAATAAATTAGCTTTGACTACATCTGCCACATAAACGAAATCTCGAGTCTGTTCACCGTCACCATTGACGATTAATTGCTTCTGCTCGAGTAATTTTCCACAAAAGATTGCAACGACTCCGGCCTCACCTTTTGCATTTTGGCGTGGGCCGTAGACGTTTGCATAACGTAACGCGGTAGCCTGAATATTACTTTGCCGTGTGTAGTATTCCAGGAAAAGTTCCCCGGCACGCTTACTTACACCGTAAGGACACTCTGCACGCGAGGGATGACTTTCAGAGGCTGGGAAAATTTCCTGCTCCCCATAGATCGCTCCACCCGTAGAAGCAAAAATGAAGTTACGCACCGCTGCTTGTTTTGCTGCTTCAAGTAGTCGCACCGTGCCTTCAACGTTAACAGAGACATCATATGCTGGATTTTCTACACTTAAACGCACGCTAGCTTGAGCGGCGTGGTGAAAAACTGCAGCAGGTTTGAAATTCAATATTGCTTGAAAAGCTTCGTCACTGCGGATGTCAGCTTTGACAAGTTCGACATTGCCTGTCGCTAAAGCAGTCGCTAGATTTTTCTCCGTGCCAGTCTGCAGCGTGTCAATTACAAGCACTTTCATTCCGGCTTGAGCCAGAGCATCAACTAGGTGCGAGCCAATAAAACCCGCGCCGCCAGTAACTAGAGCGCGCTCCATTATTGCTCACCCCGCTTAAGTCGAGCTTCGAAGTCTTTTATCGTGCGCATTAGTCCGTCCTCAAGCTTAACGCTCGGTTGCCAATTTAACCTTTCCTTGGCGCGCGTAATATCAGGCTTGCGACGCGTTGGATCATCTGTCGGAAGCGGCAAGTATTTAAAGCTGGATTTGGAAGCAGTAAGTTTAACCACTAACTCTGCGAGTTCCTTGACTGTCATTTCACGGGGATTGCCTAAGTTAATTGGACCGATTTCATTTTCAGAGTCCATCATCGCCACTAACCCACTTACCAGGTCATCAACATAGCAAAATGATCTAGTTTGACTGCCATCGCCGTATAAAGTGATCGGTTCACCGCGCAAAGCTTGAACGATGAAGTTCGAAACAACTCTCCCATCATTAAAGAGCATGCGTGGTCCGTATGTATTAAAAATGCGCACGATGTGGACTGGGATTTTATGCTGACGATGGTAATCCATGGTCAATGTTTCAGCAACGCGCTTACCTTCATCATAACAACTGCGTGGCCCAATTGGATTAACATTCCCCCAATATGATTCTTCTTGGGGATTAATTTGAGGATCGCCATAAACCTCAGACGTTGAGGCTAGTAAAAATCTAGCGTGAACTCGCTTAGCCAAACCAAGCATGTTGATTGTGCCGATCACATTGGTTTTTACGGTTTTCACCGGATTAGACTGATAGTGCACAGGCGAAGCAGGACAGGCAAGGTGGTAGACTTGATCAACCTCAATCAGAATTGGCTCCACAATGTCGTGGCGCACGAGTTCAAAATTTGAATTCTGGAGATGCTGTGCGATGTTTTCCTTACGGCCCGTGTGGAAATTATCTAGACAAATAACTTCGTCACCACGTGCCAAAAGTGTCTCAACTAAATGTGACCCAATAAAGCCCGCCCCACCAGTTATCAAAATCCGCGACATAATTAACCTCGCATTACGCTCTACCCGTTGTCAAAAGTTTTTACGGTTAACGAAACTTTCGTCAACAGGTATTCATTTATTTTGCCCAGTAAAATCAGTTTACTGGACGGTTAGACTGAGTGCCTAAACTACAGAATATTTCGGCACTCAGTCTAAATACCAACAGGGACGCGTCCCATCGAGTAGTATGTAAATCCAAGCTTTTGCATTTCTGCAGGCTCATAAATATTACGGCCGTCAAAAATCAACGGAGCTTTAAGTAAAGATTTAACTTTATCAAAATTCGGCCGACGAAATTCGTTCCATTCCGTGACAACCACTAGCGCATCAGCGCCCTCAAGCGCTGCGTAATTATCACTGGCAAAAGTTACAGTTAGCCCGATTGCGTCAAAAAGAGTTTTGGCTACTCCCATCGCCTCTGGATCATACACAGAAACTGTAGCGCCCATCTTGATCAGTTCTTGGGCAATCGTAATACTTGGTGCTTCGCGCATATCGTCTGTGCGCGGCTTAAAGGCTAAGCCCCAAAGTGCAAATTTCTTACCTTTTAGCGTTGCCCCACCGAAATGCGCCGCTACTTTTTGAGACATGCGGCTTTTCTGAGCTGTGTTAACTTGATCTACAGCATTCACTATCTCCATCTCGATTGCGTTTTCTTCGCCAACCTTAATCAAGGCTTTAACGTCCTTAGGAAAGCATGACCCGCCGTAGCCAACACCTGGGAATAAGAAGCTCGAACCAATCCGGCTGTCTGTGCCTACGCCTCGGCGCACAGCATCCACATCGGCACCAACTTTTTCACAGAGGTTAGCGATTTCATTCATGAAGGTAACACGGGTTGCCAGCATCGCGTTAGAAGCATATTTTGTTAATTCGGCACTGCGCACGTCCATCACTAGAATTGGCTTACCAGTGCGGACAAAAGGAGCATAGAGGTCTCTCATCCGCTCAGCTGCCTCGGGACGCGAGGCGCCAATCACCACGCGATCGGGCTTCATAAAATCTTCAATTGCAGCGCCCTCTTTTAAAAACTCAGGATTAGACACAACATCAAAGCTAAACTGCGTGTGTTTTTTGATCTCTTGGCTAACTTTATCGGCTGTGCCGACTGGGACTGTAGATTTATTAACAATGATTTTATAGCCGTTCATTGCCTTGCCAATACTTTCGGCAACGCCAAGCACATAACGCAGGTCGGCCGAGCCGTCTTGATCTTCGGGTGTTCCCACCGCGATAAAGATTATTTCTGAATTTTGTACCGACGTTTTTAGGTCTGTCGTAAAAGTTAAGCGTTTGTGTTCAATGTTATTTTCAACGATTTCCTTTAATCCAGGTTCATAGATCGGAATTTCGCCGCGATTGAGCATGTCAATCTTACGTTGATCAATATCAACGCAACAAACATCATTCCCATTTTCAGCAAAACACGCGCCAGCTACTAACCCAACATAGCCACTTCCAATGACTGCAATATTCATAGTTTCCTATATCCCTGTATACATTCCCTTGCGCTCACACTTTTCTTAACTCAACTATAGCCTTTGGCAGTATGAGCTGGTCGAATTGTTTTTTAATTTCTTAACGTCAACAAATCGTTGAAAACAATTCTTAATAAGCGTTTTTATCACGGAAGGAGCGAATTAGCGTAAGTAGCAGGATCTTTAAATCCAGCCAAAGTGACCAGTTTTCAATGTAGAACAAGTCATGCTCAATACGCTTATCAATCGAGGTATTTCCTCGCCATCCGTGCACCTGAGCCCAGCCAGTCATACCGGCTTGAACCTTGTGCCGCAACATATAGCGAGGAATTCTTTTACGAAATTCTTCAATAAACTCAGGTCGCTCTGGGCGTGGCCCAACTAAAGACATTTCACCACGAAAAACGTTAAGTAATTGCGGTAGTTCATCGAGATTAGATTTTCTGAGCATTCTGCCGATAAATGTTGTGCGAGGGTCGGATTTACTTGCAAATTGAGCTCCTGTCCTCTCAGCATCAATCCTCATTGAGCGGAATTTATAGATTTTAAATTCTTGACCATCCAGGCCCACTCTAGTTTGAGAGTAAAAAATTGGCCCTTTTGAGCTAAATTTAACCATTAAAGCAATCAATAAAAATAGAGGCGAGAAAAAGGCCATCAATCCAAGCGATAAAATCGTATCAAACATTCGTTTCGTAACTCGATTGATGCCACTTAAAGGGGTACTCGTCACACTCACCACGGGCAATCCATCAAACTCTTCTACTTCTGAACCAAGCTGCACAAATTGGTGAAAGTCTGGAACAATTTTAACATCTACAATGCTATCACCGAGCGAGCTTAAAATTGTTTCTGTCTCGGCATGATCTTCAAGTGGCAAAGCAACTAAAACAAGGTCGACCTTGCCTTGAGAAATAATTTTCGGCAGGTCGGCATAGGATCCAATCACGCGAAAGCCCCGCGCCGAACGCTTTTGTTCAGGATACTGACCTTCAATTTCCGCATTACGATCAAGGCACCCAAGAAGCTCAATCCCATACTCACGATGCATCAGCATACTACGCGCGACTTTCTGAGCTAGCGCTTCCGACCCAACAATCAAGGCATAGCGTAAATTATATCCTGAGGATCGCAACACTCTCAGAATTGTGCGAATTAACATCCGAGAAAAAATTGATAGCGTAATAGACAAGCCAATAAAAATTACAAAAACTGCGCGAGAAAAAGGCTCGCTCTTTTCGCGAAATAGGTAGGTAAATGCCAGGAGTAATAATACAGCGAAAAGATTCGCTCGGACGAGTTTGAAAATTTCAACAATTCTACGCTTTCCGCGCGTAGGCTGATAAAGCTTAAATTGCCTGTAAACATAAGCCCAAATCAACCACACGAAAATCAACATTTTAACGTAATCGACAAATGGCGGAATACCCTTGTCGATGGCGATCCAACCAGAAAGGAAGCGCAGCCAATAGGCAAAAATCCAGGCTAGCGAAACAACGAAGAGATCAGTTGCCACGAAAAGTGCTTCAAACAGTTGTGCATTTTTCTTTAGCATTTAAATTCCCTGCCCTAACGCATGCCTACAGCAGTCTGATAGTGCTGCTCTGGCTGCAACAATTCAGATAACTCCGATTGGATTTTCTGGTCAAATTGCTCAACGTTGAAACGTAACGCTGAAGCTAGTGAGCGATCTTCTGCAATCGAATTCAGGCCTTTATTTTTTTCACGGATTAATTCTTGGACAGCGCGCACGATTGCCTCAGGCGTGAGACAAGAAAATAATATCCCTGTGCCAGGCTGAACAATTTCAACAGCTCCCCCGGCGCCATAAGCAATAATCGGGCAGCCCGCAGCCTGAGCCTCAACTAAGACCATTCCGAAATCTTCTTCAGCGGCAAAAACGAAACCTTCGGCCATTTTAAATTCGTGTGCCAAATCTGAGCCCTTAAGCTTTTCTAAAAAAGTAATGTTTGGGCCCGAGATTCTCAACAGGCGTCTGATTTCGGGACCAGAGCCTACAATCTTAAGTGGCAATCCCAATTCATTAAACGCCTCGATAATAATATGCGTGTTCTTATATGGCACTAGTGCATTTACAACGAGAAAACCTTGGCGTTTCTCCGGCTTTGCTGGGTTTTGTTGATTTAACCAATCAGTCTCTACCGGTGGATAAGCCAGTCCGGAGTTACGTCCGTAGGCGGTTTGGATTCGACGTTGGATAAATTCACTAATCGCAACAAAACGATCAACTCCAGCGCTACCTGCAATATCCCAGCGACGTAAGTGTCGGAGGATCGGACGAATCAAGGGCTCGTAGCGTAAATGTCCAAAGTAACGATCATACTGATCGTAAGCGTAGCGCATCGGCGTCAGACAGTAGCATAAATGTTTTAAGCCTGATGGAATTTTAATATTTTTTGCCGCACAGTGACTGATACTGAGCACGGCATCAAAGGGCTGCTCTTCGTGGCGCTGCGCTAATTGCTTAGATAGATTTCGCATCCCGAAGGGATAGCAGGGAAAAAGAAAGCGATAAAACTTCCGCAGTGGGCCGACGGAATTTAAACTCGAAACATAATTGCGGGTCCTACGGATTGTAGGGCTCAGTGCTTCTGAGTGTTGAAAATCGCTACGGCGGAACAGACAAAAAACTTCACTCTCTGGATACAGCTCGAGCACCCTTTCCAGGCATTTCTCGCCACCGCGCATTTGAAAAATCCAATCGTGAATAATTGCTAATCGCATACTAGGCTGCCTGTGCTTGATCAGGTTCTAAATTAAAGAATAATTGCTGATTTAATACGCGCTCATAGACTTGCAGCGTCGCCTGTGCTTGAGCGCGTCGAGAAAATTTCTGACTTTGTAACAAGCCTTGATTAACTAGTTGCCGTTGATGCTCGTCTGTATCGGTTAAGGCTTTAAGGAGCGCTTGGGTTAGTGCTTGCTCCGAAAAATCACTGGCAAAATATGCCTGTTCCCCGCAAACCTCGCGCAGACTGGGCAATGGCGAACAGATCACTCTTGTTCCGGTTGCCAAGGCTTCAAGTGCAACAAGTCCAAAGCCTTCTGCTTTAGAGCTAATGCAAACCATGCCGAAAGCTGCAAGCGTTTGCAGCAATGCATTTCCGACAAGCTCGGATCTAAATTCAATTGTGGGAATTAATTGAAGCGCTTCAACTCTTGTTTTTCTTGAAAAACGCCCGCCGACAACGACTACGCGCGGCAGCCTGACTGCACTTGATTTAGCAAGTGATTGAGCTGCTTGCGCATAGGCATGTATAAATGTTTGAAAGCCTTTATGCGGCCGGTCGCTGCCGACAAAACCCAAAACATTTCGCTCTTGATTAATCTTACCGTAATAGCGCTCGCCGACTCCAAGTCCACAGCGTGTTGAATTATAAGTCAAATAAGTCTTGCCGATACTAGTTGGGAAGTGCTCTGCGAGTTGATTGCAGCTGTGCTGACTAACCGAGATCACGGCGCTTGCGCGTTTGATTGCCGAAGCAATCAAAAATTTTGCTGCAGGGGCGTGGTAAAAAGTATCCGGATGAGTGATGTGAATTAAATCATGCACAGTCACGACTGCTGGCAAGTCTAAATTATAGGGCAAAGTATAATGTGGGGAGTGGAAGAGTTCATGACGTTTGAAAATTTCACGGTTACGCCGGGCAAGTAAGCAGTATTCGGCAAGTGAATACTTGCCTTCGTTCGTTTCATAGACTTCGACGGCACCATGCCAACGTGCCGGAACCTGTGTGTGTTTACCAATTAAGATCGAGTAACGTAAATTTGTTTGCGCTTTGTCGCGCAGCGAGATCATCCCGTCGATCAGATTTTGAATGTAAGTGCCAATTCCGCCATCGCCAAGCTTCCTTGCATCTATCAGAATTCTCGGCTCAGACATCGCGCTTAAACCTCAACAACTACTTAAACTAGATCCACAAAGAGCCTGACGCAATTCCCAGCTTAAGCGAGATTAACGACTTTCCGCGAGTGCATTTCCTCAGGCGCTGTTCCGCCGCGCCCTGGGCGAATAATTTGACGCACAGCATAAATACTTTTGCCTTGAGATTCATGATAGGTGCGAATCAAAACTTCGGCCAGTAATCCGAAGCACAAAAACTGCATGCCGATTAAGACCAGCATCACGCCAAGCATTAAGATTGGTCGGTTCGCAAGTGGCACATGCATAAACAAGCGTTGCACAGTGAGCCAGGTCAGGATTAGCCCACCAGCTAGGCTGCTTAGCATTCCTAAAGCACCAAACATGTGCAGTGGGCGTTTAGCAAAAGAAAGGAAGAACTTAACTGTTAAGAGGTCTAAAATCACGCGAAAGGTGCGTGAAATTCCATACTTCGATGTGCCGGCAACGCGTGCACGGTGATTGACGGGCACTTCCGCGATTTTTACTCCATATTCAGCAGCGACGGCTGGAATAAAGCGATGCATTTCGCCGTAGAGCTGAATGTTTTTTGCAACATCAGCTGTCATCGCCTTGAGAGTGCAACCGTAGTCATGAAGTTGAACTTTAGTAATACGCGAAATCAGCTTGTTGGCGATGCGTGAAGGTAATTTACGGCTAAGGAATTTGTCTTGGCGATTTTTTCTCCAGCCGGCAACGAGGTCGTAGCCTTCATCAAGTTTTTTAATCATTGCTGGGATTTCGGATGGATCGTTTTGCAAGTCGCCATCGAGAGTAATCACTACATCTCCTTCGGCGTGGTCGAAGCCAGCTTGCATGGCTGCTGTTTGACCAAAGTTGCGGCGGAAGCAAACAAGTTTTAAGCGTGGGTCAGTGCCTGCGACTTCAAGGAGTTTCTCGATGGTGCGATCTTTTGAACCGTCATCAACTAAAACAAATTGGCAGTTGAGGTTATTTTTCTCTGCGACTTCGCGTAGTTCGAAGTATAAATTTTGAACGTTTTCTTCTTCGTTGTAGACAGGGATCACTAAAGAAATCAGCTTTTGCATATGAACTTCCATTAAAATCTTAATTTTAGAGACGGGCTTTTCTAACTGATTTACTCGAAATTGTCTATCTGGAGACTGCGGAATACGACTTAACATATTGAATCTATTGAAAATAAATAAATTAAATCGCTGACGATTATCAGCAAGAAAACTGCGCAAAGAACACATCAAAGCGCGCAGTTCTATCACAGCATCTGGCAGTCACTGAGAAATAGCTATTTTTTAGTAAATCAGCTACTCAAACAGTTTCTACTTTAAGCACTTTTTCTGCTTGCTCTTTTCACATTTTCATTTGGGTAGAGGAGGATGAACCGTTTAACAGGTTTTAATATCTCACCTAATTGAAGCTCAGGAGCAGAATTATGAAACTCAATCTAATTCCCGAATCAATGAAGTGGTCAGCGCCTCGGAAGGCTTATCAGTCATTAATAAAATGGTGGGGTCCACGTCTCCTTGACGCAACCTACAATTTCTTCCTCTTTTTCTTCATTGGCCTGTGCCTAATGTTTGCCAGTAAATGCCTGATGACATGGCTGACTTGGTCGCTGAACATGGCCTTTGGGTTAACTTTTTCGCTGCAAGGTTTATGGGTCCAGATCGTCTCTTCGATCATACTCGGAGCCTCAATCATCGTACTGACGGCTACGGTTTATGACCATGAGTTCTTCTCTGGACCTTTGGCGCTACTCGGAGGGGCATTTGCCGGATGGCTAGTCTATTCGCGCTTCTCTAAACCGCAAATCGAAAAGCTGATCGCAGAGAATCGGCTTGTCGATTCAATGCTTACGGCATCTTCGATGGCACTGATTTGTGGCTTGGTAATTTTCGCATTATCGAGACTGGCTGAGTTTATTGAAAATGGACAAAGCAATTATCGATTGCCGACAAGAAGATACTAATGTGCGACAAGCGTAGCTCCGACCGAGGAGGTTTTTGGAAACAGATCCTCCTCGCCCTTTCTCAACCAGACCCTAGAATTGGTATTTTTTGCCCAATGCTCAATGGTGCGCAGCGGTAGCGTTATGGATGCTGCTTTCGCGTCATTATCTGCGACTATTTTCTGTGCAATCATTGTTAGGCTTTTGTATCTTGCGGGTCCGATTTTCGAGAAATGGCAAGATCATATTTACTATCGCTGGAAACGCTGACGCGAGAGACAACGAGTGCCGAGCGAGTGCCTGCAGGAAAGAGGCGAGAGGTTTTTAATTACACCCTCTCGCCCTTTCCTCACAGGACGTCCTTGAAAACATTCACTCACAGTGATATAAGGCCTTATTTATTGCTCTTTCAAACATAAGATCCTTTGGATTATTTTGAGTAAAAGTTTATTAGTACTTCGATAACTTAAGATTAAGATATCGAGGTGCAAAGTGATCGCAAGGTTTTAATTCGATATCATCACTTAAGTCAGATGTTTTAAGCGATGGTATCGTGTGGGTAATTAATCATCGAGTCAGGGTCCAATCTTGGATCGATTGTCGCTCCCGAAAACGAAAAATGGAACAACAAATTGTAGTTTATGGAGGGCGTGGCTCTTCAGACGTGATCGCAGTTGATGTATCTTCAACATCCGGCCGCAATTTTACGGGCACTGTGAGCTTGGAAGCTGGTTATGGCGAATCTAGGAAAACTTTTCCACGAAGCACAATTATAGACGCCTGGAATAGTTGGGCAAAGAATCGCCTTACCGACGGCGCGCCGACCCTGGGCGTTATTGTGAGCGGTGTGGAGAATATCATTTATGCACTCGGAGAAGGTGCAAGTGCGCAGTTCTATTCTGAGCAAGTTGTAACTGTCAGTGGAGAAATCGCTTCACAGGCTGAGCATCTGAACGATGAAGAGGTGCTGGAAATTCTGATGTCGCTCTTTGCCCATCTGGGCATAGCAACGCAGCAGACAACGGTGCGCTTTCTCTATCATGGCAACGAAGGGACTCGGTGTTCATATCGCCTTCGTTTTCCAGACAAGTCACATCCTCTGGATAATCTGACAGGGTTTGCAAGCGTTGACACCATTGAGCCTGACAAAGGTGACGGGAGTACAAACGCCTAGGAAGCAAAAGAGATCGGGACGGATGATTCATTCGTCCCGATACATCACATTCTACAAAGGAATTTTCATCACTTTGCAAGCCTCATATTTTTGCCCAAGGGTGTCCAATGGTACGGGGTTACTTTTTAATGCGCACATCTGATTCCCTAAAATACAATTCCAACTACATTATCGTCCAGATTCATATAGTTGTTGCATGCCGCGCGAAATATTTTAGTTTTACTACTGTTTCAGATTATGAGTGTTTCCTTGGAGAATTAGCCGCTTACCCGCTGCCATTAATTTCAATAAGTTACAGAAGAGGATGACACCAGTTAGGGTGTGTTTACTTTCAGTGAAATCGACGATCTAAAGACTGCAATCGATCGTGTACCTGGCAGAAAAAGAAGTGTCACTTTCAAACCTTATGCATGGAAGCATGCCTTTAAAGATACTTCAGCAGCTTCCAACAATACTCTTAAAGA
>JAEUWB010000002.1 GCA_016786595.1 bacterium
CAGCAAACTTAAAAAAGTGCTTAACTTTTAGATAGCAGTCAAATACAACAACTGGGGCATGGGTGAAGCGCGGATAACTTTCAGCGTCTGCAGTCCCTATAGCATGCCCTAAGGCCGGAGCTAAGCCTTCGGAAATTCCAAAATGCTTATCGACAAGATCGGCTAAATTAGGCAGCGGACTGACTGCTAAATTTGCTCCGAGGTCGGCTGAATCTTGCTCAGCAACTTTTCCAATACTGCGAATTTGTCCGGTTTGATCTGCTGCTGTGGTCAATAAATTAAAGATGCCGACGCGGATTCGGAGTTGGGAGGGGTCAATTGCTTGGGTTAGGCTAAAGCCGTTTGCAGTGATGCGGCTAATTAACGGGAGTAATACGCTATTTCGTAAAATCGTATTTGTCGCAGTCACATCGGCCGGAAAATTACAGTCTGCATAGTCAGCTCCATCACAGCTCTCGCAGCCATAGTGCGGATGGTTTGGGTCAAGTAGCGCACACCAGCTTCTTCCTGTAGCAACAGCAGGGAAATCAACATCAACTGTATTTTGTGCCATATTCTCTGAACTCGCAGAAAGTTCTGAAAGGATACGTTGCTTCAGGATTGGAAAGCGCAGAATGTCAAAAGCGGCGGTAGCTACTAAGAGTAGCAGCGGTAGTGCCACGGCAACTGTGATTAAATTTATATCACCTCGCTCGTTTGCGATTCTTAGCTTGCTCATCTTAGCACCTCAGCTTCTTTCAGTGCGTGGGCAATCAGTGGGGCGCTACGCGTTGCAAATTCTTTGGCCGGGAACTTGCTTGTGCCCTTGCCGATTTCATGAAAAAAGATGCCACGTCTGCTATCTTCATGATCTGCTTTAAGGCAACTCATGCTCCTTAAGGTTGTATTGACGACAGAAGCTGCGTCGCTAGTCGAGGGGTCATGACCATACAGGTCATCGCGATGACCATAATAAATTACGCCGAGAATTAGATTATCTTCCAGACAGCCCTTGCCTGGTATGGCTGATGCGCCCGGTTGCACTGCTTGACCCGGGTCATACTCTGGAAAATTTGCGTTCCAAGCATCTTTTGAATCTGTACAACCAGTGCCATCGGGAATTAGGGTTTCACAAAGTCCTTGCGTGATTTTTTCACGTTGAGCGATGCCCTGCGTCTGTTGCGGATCGGTCCAGCCCATTCCTGCATCATCAGTTACATAGAGAATAACTTTGCGCGTGACTGGTTGACCTTGCCCGCCAGTGTCATTTTGTAGCATTCGCCGTGCCAGGGCAATTGCTTCTGCTCCGTTTTGGTAGTAATAGCGCGGATGAATAAATCCATTTTCGGTTGAGTAGCCTGCCGGCATAACCCAAAGCGCTTCACGGGTTCGGAGTTTTTCTCCAGCGGTGAATTTGAAATGTGGAAATGAAGTGCTGTTTGTTGTTACCCGAGATGAAAGATCCTGCTCGGTTGTGCCACTCTGGCGATATAATTCTTTTGGCAAGTAGTCGGTTGCACCTTTTGTCAGGTAAGCACAACGAGCATAATTAAATTCTGGATCGTCTGGCGCATCAAGTTCATTTTGCGGCTCTTCGATAATTGATTGACCCAAGTTGGCAAGCACGAAAGGCTCACCAAACCGGGAGTTGGTTAAAACTATGCCAACTCGATAAGTGCCAATGCCGGCGAATTGGTCGTAGAGGGCCACGACGCCTTTTTTGTAGTTACGAAAAGTTTCGTTAAAGCATTGATGGATTAGAGTGATTGGCTTTGTCGGATAATGATGCTCTGGGGGTAGCGAGCTATCAACGACACTAAAATATGGAGATGCCGATAAATAAGCGCTATCGCCATCATCGACAATCAAGGAAGCAGTGTTATCAATCACGATTACAATATTAGTCGGACTAAGTTGTGCCGTGACTT
Organism: bacterium; assembly: GCA_016786595.1. Taxonomy (NCBI): domain Bacteria; species bacterium. The sequence goes on from JAEUWB010000002.1 coordinate 1,908, forward strand.
GCCCAACAACTGTCGTAGAAAGTGGAGTGAAGCCAGCCAGCGGCAGAATGTTTGAGGAATACTGATCGCGTAACAAAATAGTTATAGCGTTTAATGTTGCAGGCGTTAAATCAGTTCCAGTTCCATGGGGAACACTGGTGATAATATTTTCATAGACTGGCAATCCCCCAACAGTTGCACCCGGGGCTTTGGCAATTTCCTTGCCATTTTGAAACCTCAGCGCTTGATACCAGTTTAAAGTGGAATTTTCGATTGTGGGCTGATTAGGGAAGGAAAGGACTGCTCCAAGTGCTACTGATTCAGCTAAAGATTGCAGTTCTTCGCGCTTCAATAAATAGAGAGCCGTGTCGATTGCAAATGCAGCCAGAGCAAAACTCCCGGTCAATAAGAGTGCAATCAAAAGCACCATGTTGCCGCGCATGGAGCTTGGCCGCTGACTAGCTATAAAATGTTTAACTTGGAGTTTCATTCGCCAAAGTTACTCTGCCCATAGTGATAAAGTTTACGCTCTTGTTTCGACTTGATTAACACAAAATCTCTTCCCAGAGCTGCACTAGTAAGTGGATTAAGCTTGAGTCGGTAGGAAACTTCAACTGCAGCAGTCTTTGAGTCAGGGCGTGTGATTGTTACTCGTGCCGAACGCTCTACGGTGTCCGATTCACGTTGATCGACTGGTAGAGTGTTTTCTAGAATCTTATAGGCGATGCGAGCGACTGGACCAAGATTGCTATCCGGGTCGCCGTCGCCTTCAGCTCCGGTACTAAGTTTTCTTGTGGTGCTGCCATACTGCAGACTAGAGGTGTAACTTGACCCAACTGCCCAGGTAACTTGTGAGTCTGGAATCAAGGAAAGTACTTTAGTTTCAGTGCCGCTTACCTCGATACTACGATTACAAGAATATTGCGGATAGGTTTCTAGGGTGATTCCGCCACCAGGACTTGCAACCCCGCGCGGCTCACTTGCGTAATACGCTTCGAGTGCAGGCCAGAGGTTTGCAAAATTCTTAGTAATTATTTCGTGATTTCCCGGACAATAATCTTGGTTAATATTGACTACCGTGGATATTAAGGGAATGGATTTCTGACTTGGCAATGAATTATCGTGATAAACGGCATTACGATTTTGTGGACTGCGCTTAGCAGATCCAGAAAAATCGATAAAACTTAATTCTTCATTGCCATTGATTTTTATTTTATCTGGCGGCAAGACCAAGGCCCCACGACGAATTCCGATTTTGCGGCCATCTGCGTAAAGTGGGTCAGATAAATTCCTGCCACAAGTAGTGCTAGTCAGCCCAGTTGAGGCAAGGGTTGCTTTGTTTTCATCTGCATCCCAGTCTGGGCAGTCATAACTACAGCCAATCGTGCGGTAGTGGTCCGTATTTAGTGTGAGGTGGTGAGACAAGAATGGAGCAAGAGTGCCATCGTTACTCGGAGGTATGCCACAATCTGACATCGCGTTAACTGTAGTTGAACCTAAAACTACTGCCGCACTTGTGAGTGAGTCATTGAACATGCGGGCCAGGGACTCTTCTTGTGCAGGAGTCCAGCCACCTGCCCCGTCGACTAAGTGGTCAATCCACCATTCACGTCGATCGGTATTTGGCGTTGCTAGTGGACTGACCACAGCTGGATTGAAATGAGTCCACATTAAAGGATCTAAATAAGTGTCCATCCGTCGAACTCCATCAGCTCCGTTAGCGTTGTAGGCAAAAGGTGCTTTGTCTTCTTCCCAATCGAGTTCGTCTCCATCTGGATCAGCATCCATCTCCGATGTGCTGTTTGCATAGTCAGGTCTGTTGTCCAGGTCCTGATCGAGCTTGATTGCTACGATGTTACCGAGGCGCGGCTGCGCGACGTATAAGTATTGAAGATCGGGGGAAATGGCTACGCCCGATCCGGCCTCGAGCGGCACCGTCCCCAGAGGACGCGCCTGTGAGAGCTTGCCACTCGAATCAGGCACCAAGCTAAACTCCAAGTTCGTTACTGCATCTTGATACGCTTTGGCTGTAGTGCTTGGGGCAAATTTACTCCAGTTATTTAAATGCAAATTGTTTAACCACTGAGTAGTTGTTAGCGTGCTTGCCCCGCGTGAAAAAGAATCAACGCGCACGAGAGCATTCTCCCATTGCCCACCAGCTGTGTCATTTAACCAAGAGGCAACAAAACCTTGGACACGAGGACTGCAAGTCGAACACATCGCTGCAGTTGTAAAAAATATTGCAGTAGTTGGGTTTCTAAAATTTAAGTCATCTTCGGGGCGGCGCGTAAATGAGGTTGGGAGGGCGCTACTACTTGTCCAATTGCCAACTAAATTTTCAAACTTGTCATCGCTAGTGCCGATAGTATTATCTGCCCCACCGCTTATTTTTAAAATTCCACCGCGGTAATATTCGCCGTCTCGAGGGTTGACAACAGGAAAGGTCGACAGCCCACTTGTGGTGATATACAAGGCATTATTTGAATATTGTAGATTATAGGGAATGCCCATAATGCGTTTGTCGGGCGGTTTTTTCGGCGTGTTATCACCATAGGTTCCAGCAAGGACAAAGAGTCTTTCTGTGACATCGCCATTTACGAAGCCATCGCTTCCCGCAGTTTGTAGCAGGACCACTCCCATTTCGTCAGCAATAAAAAGTTGCTGATTTCTAGCGTCATAAGCCAAGGACAAAGGGCGCACTTGAACGCAGGTCGGGTGAATCCCGAGAGCAATGTCAGTATCTGTATAGGAAAAAAGTCTAACGGAAGGCGCACCTGCCGATGGGGTAGTCGCGCTTGGACTGCAACTTCGATTCCCACTTTCATCAAAGCTGCAGGCGCGGACAGTTGTTGGGCAGGTAACTCCAGTGCCAACTACGCCACCTGCTACAGTGCTAATTGTTGCATCGTTCGAACCATCGACTTCAAGATCTGGGGCAGGAGGTAGAACTAATCTGACGCGTGAATTGCCGAAGTCGGCAATGTATAAGGGCCTGAAGTTTTCACCAGTAGGCGTGTAAGTGATGGAGCCAGGTGCAATCGCACTTTTTGGAGTATTTAAGTAAGCGTCTCGTGCGAGTGCTCCATCATCATTTGCCCAGGTTCCGCCGCCAGGGCATTTAGTGCAGCCCTTTTCGTATTTATTGACGGGCACCGGGTCGTCACTGAAAAGTCCAGCGAATAAAGGGTCAGGATCGGGGATTACGTAGCTAAGAGCAGCTTGATCATAAACTTCCTTGCCGGCGATAATATTAAATTTTTCGTTATCGCTTCCAACAATGTTTCCGCTTGCCTTGGCGATAAATGAAATTCGATGATTCGTAGTTTCAGTGATGTAAAGTCCAGGTGCGTCTTGGCGTTCAGGATAATGTAGCGACCAGGGGGCGATCTTAGAAGTTTTTCCCGTGTCATCAGCTGTTCTTCCGGGCGTTCCTGTGCTTCCGGCAATTACTCCAGTCAAATTTCCAGCCGGCCAAGTTAGCCAGCCAACGTCAATATCACCATCTTGGTCGTGGTCACCGAACATCGGTCGCCAATTACGCCCAGGTTCTGGCGTGCCATTGAGTTTGGAAAGTGCCAAGTTTGGAGTATCAGCAATTGCAAATTGATTACCAGATAATGGCGCTGCGCCGGTTTGCGTAAAGTCTGGCCAGATGTAAGTTAGTAAGTGATGATCACTATCCCCACCAATTATTATCGCGGCAAATTGATCTTTGCCAGACCCCGTCCACTGGCCAGGCACAGGTAAAACCTGCATGTCAGCGTTGATTACACCCAAGCCAATCGAGAAGGGGTTTTGCTTCGTATAGAAATTGCTGGAAAAAAGAATATTTAATTTAATTGCGCGGGAACCAGTGGCGCTACTGAATGTTAGAGCGCATAAGTCTGTTTTGCCATCGCCGTCGTAGTCGGCAGGACAGGGCAGTGGTGGTTGATCGAGAATCGTAGAGCTCGGAGCAATCTCTGCAACATCGCCAGTAAGCGCTAAATAACTAAGCCCAGCGCCTGAACTTGGCAAAATCCAATAATCATCCCCTGGAGTAACACGGAAATATACTAGGTCTTCACGACCATCTCCATCAAAGTCGAGCTTGCTCGGGAGTTGATAGCTAAAAGATCCGAGGCGCGAATTTGATAGTGGGTTACTTTCATTCCGAGTATCGAGTCTGATGTTTTCGGCATAGACCATCGGTAGATAGTGCAATACTCCGCTACCGGCCGGTGGAGGGCTTCCTACGCCAGTAGTTTCTGCGGGGTATCTTAACAAGGAAAATGGAGCTGCGGTTGAACTTGGCGTTGTCACGTCTGTCGGGGAAACTAAGGTTAAGTGCGGGCCTGAATTTACTACAGGCGCTTGTCCAAAACCGTTAAGGCTTTTTATTCCGTAGATTGTGTAACCTGGTGCCTGAGCATAGTTACTAAATGCTCCCTCAGACCCAGGATCGACCGCGGTGATTGCCTTTGCAGCTTCAGAGGCAGCACGCTCGACTACGGCAAGTGCTCTAAAGTAAAGAAAGAAATCAATTGCGCTAAACGAGATTAGTAATATCAGTGGCAAAGTTATGGCAATTGTAATTGCACTAACCCCACGTGAGGTATTTCTTTTAACTGTGCCTACAGATTTACTCATTTTACATTGTCTGTGCTCAGGCCAAAGTTTTTTCATTGCTGGAAATTTTGGTCAACCGGCATTTGTTTATTTTATCCAGTAAAATCATCTAATCAATTCTAGCCCGAACTTACAAAATCTACTACTTCTTTCTCACTAGAGATTAGTGCTAAATCAAATTAAATGTTCAAACAAATATCCCTGTTAGTATTTTTAACTCTAATCTCTTGTAGTAAAAATTACCCTGCTGGAGATTACTCCGCACAAGAAAAGCCAACAATCTGCAATTCCGAACTCAAACGGGTTTCCGAAATACGTAAGCTCGCCTGGCTTGAACCCGTTAAGTGTTTACAGTTGCGGGCAGAAGACTTTGCAAGGAGATTGAGGAAATCTATCGCCGAGAGAAATACGCAAGAACGTTTAGAGCGCGAAGCCGAGATCTATCGCTTTTTAGGCGCAATTCCCCTGGGCTTTAATTATCCCGGAGACTACCTAAAGAGCATTGAAGCTTCGGCGCTTGGTTTTTATGATTCACGATCGAAAGACCTCGTGGTTAAGAATTTGATTGATCAAGATTCATCATCTCCAAGCTTAGCTGCGGACCAAGTTGCTGTTGTGCGCCACGAATTAACTCACGGGCTCCAGGATCAACATTTTGTTGTTGATAATATTATTTCCGACAAAATTAGCATCGACATGCAACTTGCCCGCGAAGCTCTACTCGAAGGAGATGCGATGTGGACGATGGTTCGCGCTGAAGGCAAGGACCCTTGTCCAGTAGGTCTAATCGGACAGCAAATTTTATGGCTCAATGATACACTCACGGAACAAGATTCCATCCCCCCGACCTTGAAAATATTAAGTCAGTTTCCTTATGCTTTTGGCTTAGTTTATGTGTGTAATTTGCGCTCGCAAGGCGGAGTTGAGTTACTCAATCGAAAATTTCGTGAACCGCCGACTAAATCTCAAGAAATTATTGCTAAAGGGATGCCTCAAAAATCAATTTCTGAGCCAAATCCAGCATCTCTTGGTGCGGGGTTTGTAACTTCACTGCTTGGCCCGACTCAAGGCATTAGTCAAGCGTTAGTGTTAGCTCGGAAACTAACTGACGATCGAATTTTCCTCGAACCCAAAAAAGCTTTGACTTGGACGCTAGAGTGGCAAACTGAGGATGCGGCAAGGCGCGCATTAAATGCCTTTGTGAAATATTTTGAGAATAATCGTAACGCGGCTTGTACAGTTACTTCTGAAGGAACGACTTTAGTTTGTAGATGTTCACAGCCGTAATCAGATCAATAAATAATCGCAAGGCAAACCTGGCTTCAAGGTATTGTGCACAATGTCTTCACTATACATCGTAGTGAATTGCGATCTCGGCGCTCACTTCCGGGTGCAGTGAGCGATGCACAGGGCAAGCATGGGCGACGTGTTCAATCTTTTCACGGAGCTCTAGCGGGAGCGCTTTAGGTAAATGTAGTGTCACTGGTAGTTTCGCGATGCGACGTGGCGGAGTGTCCGACATATGTTTCTCTGTTGACATATACATGCCAGTAAAATCAATCGAATGTTTTTCCCCGTAAATTGCAAGAGTAGTCATAATGCAGCTCCCGAGTGCTGCTGCAACTAAGTCAGTTGGGGAAAAATAGGCACCTTCTCCGGCGTTATCTTTAGGTGCATCGGTTAAGATCTCTGATTCCGAAGGACCATGGATTAGTGAGACCCGTTTATTGCCAATGTATTTACCAGTGATTCCAACCATATTTCACCCCTTCTATCTAAATCTCTTCCGCTTGCTTGCCCGCCGTAGCTTCGGCGTAGGTGGGAACTTATACTAACTCTTGCTAAAGGGAAATAAAGAGCACTTTCAAGCTTAGGTCTGCTTAATGCCTGTCATCTGGAGATCTTTCGACTACATATTTAACTCGCCAATGCTCGTTAAATATTTCGCTCAAGATGACTGGTAGATGAAAAAGCTAAGTGCAAGCTTACGATCTACTTTATTCCCGACCAACTAAGCCCTCACGCATTTGCATATATGCAGAGCGCCGAAAAACATACGGGTCTAAGGACATGTCATCCATTAATTCTTTATCTTCAAGCCGTTTTGCGCGGATATTTACAGCTTCCAGCGCGCGTGTGCCATAAAGCACTGGATCCTCAAGCGCATCGCTAAAATATCCTGCAGCTCCGAGCGGGTCTAAGAAACTATCAGCGATTCTTCCGAAAGTGTCGCGCAAATTTGACGGACCATAAATTGGCAAGACGAGATAAGGGCCAGTCTCAACCCCACGATATCCAAGCCCGGTGCCGAAATCTTCTTCGACATGGCGGAGGCCAAATTCTTTTGCCACATCAATAAATCCTGCAAGGCCGAAAGTGCTATTATACATAAAGCGCGCAAGATGTGTGCCCAATTGATCGCTGTTGCCCTGCATCAGGTCACTCACAATATAAATTGGCGAGCGTAAATTTCTAAAGAAATTTGTAAATGAACGCTGCGCGACATTGGGTGTGATGTAATTATAGCCTTGGGCAATCGGCTTGAATAAATAAGTATCAAATTGTTCGTTGAACCAAAAAACTTTGCGATTAAAGCCTTCGATTGGGTCAGCGATCTCTCGATCGTCTGCATAAGTGACTTGAGCAGTAACTGTTAATAATACTACCAGGAATAAATATTTTTTCATTTTTTACTTAACTATTAGCTAGATTCTTAATAAGTATGATTCAGTGCGTTATACCTTATGCTCTTTTTATGGACAAACCTAAATCAATAGAATATTTGCTTTATTTATGACTCCAAATCAAAAGCATTCTTCTGCCCAGTCTCCAATGAGTTTGATCTTTTTTTTCTTCTTGATTGGAGCAATTATTGTTGGACTACTCACGGGGCGTCTCAAGGAAGTAACTGATACAAGCTTCCAGTCAGCCAAGGATGCCGTCAATCTTTCGATTAATCTAATTGGCATCATGGCGCTCTGGTTAGGGCTCATGCGTATTCTTGAAGCCGGTGGAGCCATGCAAACGATTGCTAGCAAACTCAAGCCTTTGATGCGTAGGCTTTTTCCGGGAGTTCCCGCTGAGCACCCCGCCATGAGTGCGATGATTTTAAATATCTCAGCTAACATGCTCGGGCTGGGCAATGCCGCAACTCCCTTTGGTATTCGGGCGATGACAGAGTTAAATAAACTTAATCCACTGCCTGGCGTAGCAACCAATGCAATGTGCTTGTTTCTTGCAATTAATACATCAAGCGTAACACTGCTCCCACTTGGAGTTATCGGAGTGCGTGCAGCAGCCGGGGCAAGTGAGCCAGCGGCGATATTTTTTACAACTCTATTTGCCACAACCTGTTCAACGCTCAGCGCAGTTTTAGCGGCTTTTTATTTTGCTAAGCGCGACAAAGTGTATTTGCAGGAAGCAATTAGCGCCCCACCGCCGGATCTAAAAAATGAAAGCCAAGGCACTAATTCTTTAGAACCGGAAAATCCCTATCAACACTTGCTAGCTGCCTCATCAGGCGCAGAGAAAGGGATTACGCGCGCAATTATCTTACTTTTATTAGCCACAATTCTACTTCGGGTTTTGCTTGGCAAACTTACCGTTGAAGAGCTTGCCAGTGAGATTGCAACTTTATGGCTCATGCCCGGATTGATGCTGGCAATTGTGCTTTACGGCTACGCTCGCGGTGTAAAACTTTATGATGCAGTTACAGATGGAGCAAAGCAGGGTTTTGATACTGCAGTAAGAATCATTCCATTCCTTGTGATAATTTTAGTTGCAATTGGAATGTTTCGATCCTCGGGTGCGATGGAATATTTGGGTGTTTTATTATCTCCATTCACGGATTTAATTGGCATGCCCGCAGAGGTGCTTCCGATGGCCTTGGTGCGGCCGTTATCAGGAAGTGGGGCATTTGCCTTGATGAGTGAGATTATTCAGCGTGACCCGAATTCTTATGCGGCATTTTTAGCTTCAACGATTCAAGGATCGACGGAAACAACTTTTTATGTTTTGGCTGTTTACTTCGGGTCGTGCGGCATTCTTCGTTTCAGGCATGCTGTGTGGTGTGGGTTAATTGCTGATGTTTTTGGTGTCCTAGGCGCGTGCATCATCTGCTCTGTTACATATTAGCATGATTATATAACTATAACATATTGATATTATTAGAATTTCTAAAAGTGTCGAATATAGTCGACACTTTTAGTTTTAATGGTATAAACCCGTTTAACATGCATAACGATTTAATAGCTCTAATATTGCAAGACTGGAATTATTGGGAAAAAACTCCTCGACCTTCAATTAGTAGGGACCTTTTGCTTGAAAATTCGATCCATTTGGCGCCTGACTTAGTTACAGTTATTCAAGGAATCAGACGTTCGGGTAAATCAACTTTACTTGTTCAGCTGATGACCAGTATGCATTTAGCTCCTGAGCACTGCTTTTTTATCAATTTTGAAGATCCACGTTTGAGTAATGATCTTAACTCTACTTTACTAGACGACTTGAGAACATTTGCTGATCAGCGAGTGGGAAACAACGTCAGACGTTATTTTTTTCTTGATGAAATACAAAATGTAAAAAACTGGGAACGCTGGTTACGTGTCCGTCTTGAGCAAGCCTCCTTAGATGTCTTTATTATTACAGGCTCAAATGCCTCCTTACTATCGGGCGAGTTAGCTACTACCTTGACTGGTCGTCATATTACAATCGAAGTGTTCCCATTTAGTTATGCAGAATTTTTACGAACGCGCCCGAAAGCTTCGTTTGAAGACTATTTACAACTTGGAGGATTCCCCCGGACTCTAACTTATCAACAGCCCGAGCAACTGCTGCGTGAATATTTTACGGATATTGTTGAACGTGATGTAAAACGTCAAGTTAATGTTCGTTCTCTGCAGACGCTATCTCAGCTCGTGAAAATTGTATTTGAATCTGCAGGTTCAGAGACTAGTTTACGTAAATTAGCTACAGTCTTAGATATCGCACCAGACACAGTCGGGTCATATTTATCTGCATGTGAGGCGGCGTATATTATATTACAGTGTCCTTATTTTTCCTTTTCTGAAAAAAAGCGCATATCACGTAACAGGAAATACTATGCAATTGATCTGGGCTTAAGAAGATCAGTGGTCTCTAAAACTGGCTTAGATTTGGGAAAGAGTTTGGGGGCAGTTGTTTTTCACACCTTACGCAAACGCTATAAGAATGTTTACTACTGGAGAGAAAAAGGAGAAGTAGATTTCGTAGTGTATAATGAAGGTCTGATTACTCCATATCAAGTAAGCTGGAATAAACCAGAAGCAAGACATGTAAGTGCGGCTAACGAATTCAAGAAAGCTTTTCCGCAAGCAGAAGAAGCGCGTTATATTTCTCGAGAAAATGTCGAAGAGTTTTTGCTGGAGAACCAAGCGTCATTGCGGGCGCGAATTTGAAATTTCTGAGCTTCAGGAATTGCAACAGAGGCAAATATGCCAAGAGAAGCAACGCAAATTATGAGCTCAATAATTGCCCGTATTCTGAAAGAATATAGATTGTATTTGGCTTAAGCGTAGTTTTGGCGTTGCCCAAATGCATTTGGACAGCGTGAAGTAACAGCATTGTAGTGGTTGCGCACCTTTGAAGCTGCTTCTTCTTTTGTGACGACTCCATCACGATTAATATCAAGACCCGCGTTTTGAGAATATTCTACTGTGCCGCGACGAAATAAAGCATAAGAATTAGGTTTACCTACGGCCCGTGGCCATAAAATTGCCATATAAGTATCTTCTAGCGTCCTCAAGCGCCCTCCATATGAGGCAAAGTACTTTCGCACATAAACTAATTGTTCTTCCCGTGTCATCCGAGCCAGCGCATCAGTTGTTGTTCCGAGTGAGCGCGCTGTGCTCGGCATAAATTGAATTAGTCCAGTTGCTCCACTGAGGGAATTTCTTTTTGAAGGAGAAAAGGTGCCACCAGTTTCAAAACTCATCGCAGCCAGTAGGAAGTATGGATCAGTGCCTAAAAAGCCCGCAATGCTACTTACTCCACCCATGAACTCGGCACTAAGATCCCCGCATGAAGTAGCCGTTTCATCTCCGCCGCCATTGTCTTGATCGCTTTCTGCTGGAGGCGGTGGGGTATAGAGCGGGTCGTCTTGACCATCCCAGTTTTCTGGCAATAAATCATTACCGAATTGCTCCTCGCAGTAATCTACAAGATCGTCAGCCAAGACAGTTTGTGTGGGCAATAGTGCAATTGTCAGAGTAAGGTAAGTGCGAAGGGCCCAGTTTAGCATCATCTTGTAGCTGTTGCCCTCTTTGGAGAAATACTTGTGGGCGAACTAACCACTGCGCCTGAAGGAATCGAGCGATAAGAACTTGCGCCGATATTATCTTCGTGTGGGCAGGTCGCTTCAAAAAATTCTTTAGTAAATGTCGGTGTACCTGCTAGAGCATTACTAGCAGTAATTCTTGACGTTAAGTCGAATGCTCCATCACGAACTTCCTCGGGGTTGCATGCGTAGTTTGTTTGCACGGCACCGAGATCTTTAATGATCTTAAAACTCCCCCCGGAAACGCTGATGATTTTCAAGGCAAGGGAACTCTCAGTCTGATGCGAGTAGCCGGAAAGTACGGCGAGATCTTGACTGCCGTCACCGTCAACGTCTACGGCGGAGCTAACTCCGAAACCGTCGATCTGGTTTTGACTTATGACTTTTCCACTTTGATTGTCGTAAATTACGATGCGATACTGCTGATTTGAAAAAATTACATAGAGCGATTCGTTTTTACCTCGAGCGCTAAATGAGCCACGCATAATTTGCAAGACGTTATCGCCAGGACTAGAGATTTCCGTCGGGATTTTTTGAGTATCTATGGCTGCAGAACCTGGTAGAATATTTACCTTATTACGCCCATCGAAAACGACATCTTCGGCCCAACTCGTATAAGCATTAAGAGTAATAAGGCAGGAAATAATTGCTACTTTTTGATGTAAATTCATAGTCATCTAAGCCTGTTATGCTGGGTTTAGAGGGATTGTGATGCTAAATTTATCATTTGCCAAGGTTAGATCCATAGTCAAAGGTCACACCGGCTAAGGAACTGCGCATAACTCCTTATAGAACTTAAGTTTAATCCTAGTTTTCGGAAATTTTGTGCAGAGTTTTTATAAATCCATCCTGATTGCATTGTTTGCGTTGTCATCAGTAACTGCGGTTGCTCAAGATCAAGGCGAGCCAGATGAAACTGAACAATTCCAAGACTACTGTGAAACGACGTTTGGCAATGATTTACTTCCCGAAGGCTGGGACGGACAAGATGATCCAATTTATGTTCCACCTCCATACGACGAAGATTCGGACCCAGGAGACGATACCGATCCAGGACCGATTGATGATATCGATGCCGGAAATTGTATGGCCCGAATTATGGCAGCAGCACGTGCGCAAGTCGGTCGCGGGGCGGCTGACTGTAAGGGCGCACTAGCGCAGTTACTAGGTCGTTCTGGTTATTGGTCTAGATCGCAAGCGCAGAACGGTGCAAATAACATCGCGAATAACTGGCGCAGCGTTCTTTCCGGGAATGGCTTTAGTTGCTACCCTTCAGATTCAGTAAGTTGCGAAATGATCAACAAGAACGGGGGCGGAATCTTTGTAACTCAACGTGCCTCACATGGTCAGCAGAAACCACACGGTCACGTTGGCGTGATTCGCCAATGCCAAAATGACAGACTCTATACTTATGAGGCAAGCTATAGTTCACGTGGAAATTCCAAGCGCATGCGTCCAACTTCGAGGTCAAAGCGTTCAGTGCGTGGGCAGGTGGGTGGATTTATTTGCTTCCCGAATAAGCAATGTGCCTAGAATAGTGACCATATGAAAAAGATTCTTTTAGCACTCGGTTTTTTCTCTTCTCTATCAACTGCCCTAGCTGTTCCAAGCTATACAGCAGAAATAGTCGATGACCCGCATGCGATTACTACAGACTTTTACGCTGTTGATAGTTCTGGAGTAACTGTTGGCGAAATGGTCAAACTTGACGGCCACTATGTAATCACCCGCGCCAATGGCAAGACGACAGTTATTTCTCCAGTTGGTGATGAAGAGGATTCATTTGTAGTCGGTGGCATTAGTGGCTTTGGCGAAGTCGTAGGTTCACGACTTGTAACTGACACTGGTGACATGCGCGCAGTGAAACTAAATAAGGGTTCAATTCAAGATATTTCGGGACTTGCAAATTTTACTTTTAGTGAAGCTAATGCTCAGTCGGAGAACGGAATTATTGTTGGTAGCTTGAGTAAAACTTCGGCTAATGGAACCGAAGCTTATATCCTTGATGGCGCAACCCCAAGAATTCTAAAAGGCTTAGGCGGAGTTGAGACTAAAGCTTTTTCTGTAAATTCATCACGAATTGTGGTTGGGAGCGCCTCGCTTTTAGACGGCAAGACTCACGCTGCTTTGTGGGATGCAAGTGGAAAAGTTGTCGATCTTGGTTCACTTGATTTTCAAAACTCACGTGCTAATGACATTAACGCAACTGGACAAGTTGTTGGAATTCTCTGGAATGGATCAAATGAAGGCGCTGAAGAACAAAGTGGAAAAGGATTTTTATATTCTGAAGGTAAACTAGTTAAATTGCCGACTCTTGGTGGGTCATATTCTGAAGCTCGTGCAATCAATGATAAGGGGGAAATTGTTGGTGTTTCCACAGTCGACACTGAGCGCACGCACGCATTTTTATTTACTGGCGGGAAAATGATCGATTTAAACACTTTAGTTCAAGGCCAAGGCATCGAATTAATTGAGGCAAGGGACATCAACAACCGCGGAATTATTGTCGGATCTGGTTTGAAAGGAAAAAAGACAGTCGGGATTATACTCCGTCCAAATTAAACTGCTATGCTTAAATCCAGGAAAATATCTTATATTCTAGCCCTTGCAGCTCTAAGCACCTGTGCGAACTTATCTGCTTTTGCCCAAGATAAACCAGACGAGTCTGAAGATCTCACTGATTATTGCGAAAAAGAGTTTGGTAATGATTTACTTCCTGATGATTGGGATGGTCAAGATGATCCACTCTACACGCCTCCACCTCCAGTCGAGCATAATAACGACGACCAAGGACTCGGTGATGATGCAAATTATACAGATACCTGTCCCAAGCTAGCAGCAAACACTTGTCCAGCTGCTGCAAATATTGGTTTTGCCTATACTGGCCTAAGCTCGACTCAATTAAGCTCAGTTTGTTCAATTGTGAAAGGTTTTCAAAGGCGTGGGATTACTGATCCTACAGTGATTAAAGCAGCCTTAGCATACGCATACTTGGAATCAGGATTAAAACCTGGAAGCACACTTGAAATCGGCGAGCAGTCTTGGGGCTTATTTCAGCTTGGCCCAGAAACTGGATACACTAAACAGCAACTACTTGACCCAGATACAAACGTTCAAGCAATTTTTAGCCGCCCAATTGTTGACCCGCGTGCAGTAAAATATTTCTCACGTTACGGAATTACATATACTAAGGGTGAAAAACCTTGGGCTGTTTTTCAACGTTGGCGCGCTTCGCACCCCTATGTTGATAACGCCACTGTCACGCAAGTTTTTGGTTTAATTATGAATCCATCTAGTGAAACGCTACGCGGTGGTGAGCCTTATTCCGCCTCTTATAGTCGACTCTTTGGTAGTTGTGGTAAGACGACAGATCCACTGCCACTTACATAATATAAAAGTCGAACTTTTTCTTGACCTTTTTAAGAAAGATCTGCATAGTAGATAAATGATCTTCACGTCGACTACATTTTCTTGGCGCGCTTCCTCGGTTTTTTGGGGCTAACCCCCAATATCTTCCTGTTTCTTACAATTAAATATTAAATTCGTTAGATTGACTCACTTGAGTTTGAACTTTAACTTTAGCCGGGCAAATGGCCATAAAAATCGACTTGTAAAATGGACCAGTAACATGAAACTACAAAGTTACTTAAAAAATAAACCGCATCCGATCCTTTCAGTTTTTTTAACGCCAGGCATTCCTACGTTTACTGCAACAGAAGAAATCATCCTGAAACTTGAAAACTTAGGCGTGGACTTGATTGAAATTGGAATTCCATTTTCCGATCCTCTAGCTGATGGACCGATAATTCAAGCCTCAAGCAGTCAAGCCATTGAAAATGGCATGACACTTAAAAAGCTTCTAGATTTTGTTACAGGCTTAAAAGCCAAGGTTAAAATCCCCCTGCTCCTCATGGGCTATTTAAATCCAATCGTGTGCTTTGGTATCGATGATTTCATCGCCGCCATCGACCGTGCGGGAGTTGCCGGAGTTATTTTACCAGACTTACCTTTTGACGAATATCAACAAAAACTTGCAGATAAGTTTTTAGCCAAGAACATCGCATTTATCCCACTCATCGCTCCAAGTACCAGCGATGAGCGTATCAAGGAAATCGATCGGCACACTCAAGGATTTCTCTATGCGGTTTCTACTGCGATGACAACTGGGCAGATGACTAATAGTCAACAACAGAAACTAAGCAACACAACTCACCTATCCAGACTTAAGAATTTAGAACTGCAAAATCCAACACTGATTGGTTTTGGTATCGACAGCGCAAAAAAAGCGGTTGAATTTGCTAAAAATTCTCAGGGTGTAATTGTCGGGAGTGCTTTTATCGAGCCACTCTTAGCTAATGACTTGACGCGGGCGTTTTCACTGATCAGTGAAATACGCCAGGCCTTAAATACGCAAGATTTTAACGCAGGCAGAGGAGTTTTATGATTATTCAACTTAAGCACGAGATCAGTCGTGATTTGATCGATCAAATTAATTCTCGCCTCGGAGTTTTTGGTTTCAAGTCAACCGAAGTACAAACGCAGAGCGCGCGATACTTAGTTGCGATTGGTAATGTTGAAATCGACATTCGCCAAATTGGTTGTATGTCTGGGGTAAAAGACGTGCACCATGTTTCTGATGTTTATAAATTAGTTTCACGCAAATGGAAGGCTGCGCCAACCAGTATTCAGATTGCAGATGACGTTTCAATCAAGGAAGGCGCCTTTAATATTATTGCTGGGCCTTGTGCCTTTGAATCAGCAGAGCAAATCCAAAGTATTGTTACTTTCCTTTCCGCACGTGGGGTTAAGCTTCTAAGAGGTGGGGCTTTTAAGCCGCGCACCTCGCCCTATGCTTTTCGTGGTCTAGGCATCGAGGGGTTAAAGCTTGCACACAGCATTGCGCACAAGCATCAAATGCTTGTGGTTAGCGAAGTCATGGAAATTTCTCAAATTGGAGAGATGCATGACTACATCGATGTCTATCAAGTTGGAGCTCGTAATACTCAGAATTTTAGCTTGCTGCATGAGCTTGGAAAAGTCGATAAGCCGATTTTACTTAAGCGCGGAATGTCGGGAACGATTGAAGAGTTATTGCAATCTGCAGAGTATATTTTTGCTAGCGGCAATGAGAAAATTATTCTTTGCGAGCGCGGCATTCGCACTTTCGAGGATGCTTATCGTAACACTTTAGATCTAAACGCCGTGCCATTACTTAAAGAGAAATCGCACTTACCTGTCGTAGTAGATCCTTCGCATGGAATTGGGATTCGACGTTATGTTAGCGATCTGGCGCTAGCGGCAATCATGGCTGGTGCTGACGGAGTGATTTTTGAAACACATGCGACCCCTGAAAAGGCTCTTTCCGATGGAGCGCAAACATTAAATTTCCTTGAAGCCGATCGTTTGATTACTCAACTTCAAGAAACCTTTGCTTTTCGCAAGTGCTTAAAGGCAGTGCTCTAAATTATGCAGCAACGGAAACTATATTCTAAAACGATTTCTTTTCTTTCAGACTTAGTAACGCCAGTTACGACTTATTTGCGCTTGCGCGAAAGTTTTTCTGAAATTCTTTTGCTCGAAAGTGCTGACTCGCACTCAGAAGATGATGCACGCTCATTTATTTGTATCGAACCGCTACTTAGCTTTGAAGTTGCAGAGGGGAAGCTTACTGTTAAATCGCAGTCTGGATCACAGTCCGACAAGCAGACTTTTGAATTAGGTTTAGACTTGAAGTTAAGCCAACTACTAAATGAATTGCTGCAAAGTTTTACTGCTGAGCCCGAGCAGCGAAATAACCCCGCGCTAGGTTTTTTTGGGTTTACGTCTTATGACGCTGTGCAATGCTTTGAATCAATTAACTTCCAAGCTAGCTCCGACCCCCAGACGACACTCCCCTTAATGCGTTATGCACTCTATCGTTATGTAATCTCAGTTGATCATCGTTCAAATCTATTGAGTATTACGGAAAATAGCTTCGACGCTGCTTTAGAGTCTAAACACACGCTCGATAGTATTAAGTCGATCGTTTGTCGTAATGACTATCAGCTTTATGATTTTAAGCTGAGTAGCCCAGAAAGATCAGTGCGCAGTGAGTCTGAGATGTATGAACTATTTAGCCGCGCGCATCATCATATTCAGCGTGGCGATGTCTTTCAAATTGTGCTCTCGCAACGTTTCCAGCAGAAATTCCAAGGTGATGAGTTTCAAGTTTACCGAGCGCTGCGCTCAATTAACCCTTCTCCGTATTTGTTTTATTTTGATTACGTTGATTACCGAATTTTTGGGTCCTCCCCTGAATCGCAATTAAGAATTAGAAATGGTCAAGCTTCGATTACACCGATTGCTGGCACAGTGAGACGCGCAGGGATTAAGCAAAATGACCTTGCGCTTGCTGAGCAATTAAAAGCTGATCCTAAGGAGCAATCTGAGCATGTAATGCTTGTTGATTTGGCGCGCAATGATTTGAATCGTTTCTGCACAGCAGTAAAAGTTGAGGCATACCAGCAGATTGAATTTTTCTCGCACGTCATCCATTTGGTTTCTCATGTTTCTGGAGCAATTGATCTAGGGCGTAATAGCTTTGAGGTTTTTGGTTCTACACTTCCCGCAGGAACTCTTGCCGGCGCTCCAAAATATAAAGCCATGCAGTTAATTGACCAGCTGGAAGGGGTGTCACGCTCTTTTTACGGAGGAGCTGTCGGATTTTTTGGATTAAATGGTGAAGTTGAACATGCAATTACAATTCGTTCTTTCTTGAGCAAGGATAAATCACTTTTCTATCAGGCTGGTGCTGGCGTTGTGGCCGAGTCAACACCGCAGGCTGAGTATCAAGAAATCCAAGCTAAACTTGGGGCACTAAGACTAGCGCTTAAGCAAGCGCAAAGGGGTCTATGCACGGTTTAGTTCAAAAAATATTAATCTTAGATAATTATGATTCTTTTACCTATAATCTCGTGCAAATCGTGCGCGAACTCAATTTGCCACATGCGATTTATAGAAATGACAAGATTGCGTTAAGTGAAGTTGAAGTTTACTCGCATATTATTCTTTCGCCTGGCCCAGGCATTCCCGAAGAAGCAGGGATTATGCCTGCACTAATTAAAAGCTACGCAGCGACTAAGCACATTCTCGGAGTTTGTCTAGGGCACCAAGCTATCGGCGAGGCATTCGGCGCACAGCTAACAAACTTAAGACAGGTCATGCATGGTAAGACTACAGAGCTGACCTTACTTGCAGATGATCCAATTTTTAAAAGTCTGCCTCGAAAATTTAGAGTTGGCAGGTATCATTCCTGGGTTGTCGAGCAAAAAGATTTACCGCAGTGCCTAACTGTGACAGCCGTTGCCGAGGATCGAACAATTATGGCCTTGCGCCATAAGGATTATTCAGTTTGTGGGCTACAATTTCATCCTGAATCGGTTCTAACCGAACATGGTCAAATCATGATTAAAAACTGGATTGAGGCAACTTCTCTATGAATACCGAGATTCAGCAGATTCTTAAGCGCCTACTCTCAAAGGAAATTCTCGATCGTCAGGACGCTAAGCGCACGCTGACTTTACTTGTGACCGAGGATAACGAGTATTTAAAAACAGCAATAGTTTCTGCGATGACAATGCGCGCTCCGGCTTTAACGGAAATCGCCGGATTCCGTGATGCAATGCTGGAGTTAAGTTTGCCACTTGATTTGAAAGGACTGGAGACTGCGGATTTATGTGGTACGGGAGGGGATGGAAAAAATACTTTTAATATCTCAACTCTCTCGGCGCTTACTGCTGCTGCAGCAGGAGTAAGAATC